>JALZNU010000120.1 GCA_030857495.1 Actinomycetota bacterium
CGTCAAGAGCGGATCGATCCAGTCGGTGAAGGCGATACCGGTCGACAAGGTCCACACCTGGCCGCACCTGCTCGCCGCCGAGTTCGTCGCCTCACTCGCCTGCCTGGCGTTCGTGTTCGTGTTCTCGATCTTCGTCAACGCGCCGCTGCTGCAGCTCGCCAACCCCAACCAGACGCCCAACCCCTCGAAGGCGCCGTGGTACTTCCTCGGGCTGCAGGAGCTGCTGACGATGTTCCACCCGATGATCGCCGGTGTCACCATCCCCGGTGTCGGCATCATCGTGCTGATCTTCGCCCCGTTCATCGACAAGAACCCGTCGATCAGGCCCGAGGATCGCAAGTTCGCCACATCGCTGATGACGATCCACCTCATGTTCTGGGCCGTGCTCGTCATCATCGGGTCCTTCTTCAGAGGACCCAGCTTCTTGTTCACACTCCCATGGAAGGACGGACTGTTCTTCGAGCTGTGAGCGCTCGCGGAGGAGGAACCAACCAATGACTGCCGCAATCCCCATCGCCATCGTCGTCGCCGTGCTGCTCGGCGGCGTCGCCTTCATGACCCTCGCCCGGCGTTCCGACGTCCGAGGCGCGGGTGCGCTCTCTGGCGAGACGCGCCGTCGCGACGAGGAGGCACGCGTGCAGCGCCACGACACGGCCGAGGGCGAGACCGCGCTCGTCGCCACCGGCTCGTCCGCTGCCGGCTCGACGGCCGTCGCCCGCACGTCGCAGGAGGCCGAACGGCGCGGCGAGGTTGCCCGCTACGGCGCCGTCGAGAAGGCGCCGCCGCCGCCGGAGATCACCCCGTGGGTACCGCCGGACCCCGAGGCCGTCGGCGTCTCGCGCCGCCAGTTCTTCAACCGCGCCTCGGTCTCGCTCATGGCCACGGGTATCGGCGCGTTCTCCGCCGCCGGGTTCGTCGCCTTCCTCTGGCCGACGGCCACCGGCGGCTTCGGCTCGAAGGTGCCCGTCGGCAGCCTCGGTGACATCCGCACCGGCATCGCCTCGGGCGACGGCTTCTACTACCTCCCCCAGGCCCGCACGTGGATCACGGAGTACCCCGCCGACGCGGTGGCCAAGGGCAAGGAGGCCTACGACGAAGTGCTGTGGCCCGCCATGGAAGCAGGGATCATGGCGCTCTACCAGAAGTGCCCGCACCTCGGATGTCGCGTGCCGGAGTGTGCGTCGAGCCAGTGGTTCGAGTGCGGCTGCCACGGTTCGCAGTACAACCGTGTAGGGGAGAAGAAGGCCGGCCCCGCGCCCCGCGGGATGGATCGATTCCCCGTCGAGATCGCAGGCCAAGAGGTGACGATCGACACCGGCACCGTCATCCTCGGTCCGGAGATCGGGGTCAACACCACCGGGCAGGAGGCAGAAGGCCCGCACTGCGTGTCGGGCGGAGAGCATTAGATGCTCGCGTTGACGACGACGTCGATCGCGTGGATCATCCTCGCCGCCATCGTCATCGGCTGGTTCGCCTACGCCATCTCCAACCTGCGTTCGGGCAAGGTGGAGGCGGGTTCGGAGCTCGAGCTGGCGGCCAACCGTAAGCCGTACCACGACGACAGCGAGCTGGAGGGACGCCACCTCGAGCTCGTGCAGATGCTGGGTGTGGTACTCCTCATCGTCGTCGTCATCGGGTTGCCGCTCTATTGGGTTTTCGAGCCGGCGCGCCAGTCGGGCGCAACGGAGAGTGCCGAGAATCGCCTCGTCGGATGGGGCGCCGACCTCTTCGAGACCACCGCCAACGGCGGGTTCAACTGCGCCGGGTGCCACGGCGGGATGAACGGCACCGGCGGCGCCGCCGAATACTCCATCACCGACTCGAAGACCCAGGAGGTCAAGGCGGTCTCCTGGAAGGCACCGGCGGTGAACACCGTCTTCTACCGCTACAGCGAGGACGAAGTGCGCTTCATCCTCGTGTACGGCCGGCCGTTCTCGCCGATGTCGGCGTGGGGCATCGAGGGCGGCGGACCGATGAACTCGCAGCAGATCGACTCGCTCATCGCCTACCTCAAGTCGATCCAGCTCGAACCGGCGGACTGCGCCGAGGGCGAGACGCCGGTCGACATCGACGTCGGCCGAATCATCGAGGACGAGGTCGTCACGATCTGCCCCAGCGGTCAGCTCCCGGCGGAGAAGCGCGAGGAGATCGAGAACGCCGCCCGCCAGTCCGTCGACGACGGCACGTACGCCTCGTACGGCGAGGCGCTCTTCAACCTCGAGCTCGACAGCGGCGCCTTCAGCTGCGCCCGCTGCCACACACAGGGCTGGAGCTACGACGACCCAGGTGTGCCGGGGCAGGGAGCGTTCGGTTGGAACCTGCGCGGCGGTGCGACGAACTCGCACTTCCCCAACCAGGCCGAGATGGAGGAGTTCGTCGCCGCCGGCTCGGAGGTCGGGGCCGTGTACGGCATTCAGGGCCAGGGCAGCGGTCGCATGCCCGGCTTCGGGGCGATGCTGACCGACGAGCAGATCGAAGAAGTCGTCGAATACGTGCGGGGTCTGTGAGCACACCATGAGTGCGCTGTTGGCGATCACGTGGGAACCCGAGCTGCGCGGCATCCTCATCGTCATCATCGGTGTCGGGGTGCTGTGCGGGAGCATCTACCTCGTCCTTGCGACGAACCTCGGGATCCGTCTCGGGTTTCTCGTCGCGCTCACCGGGCTGTTCGGCTGGATGGCCCTGATGGGGCTGATGTGGTTGATCTACGGCATCGGTCTCACCGGACCCGTGCCGACGTGGGAGCCCGTCGCCGGCCGCGCCGTCATCGCCGATGACGTCGGGCTCGTGCGCGCCGGTGTGCTCGAGAGCTCCATCGACGTGCCGGAGTCGGCGACCCCGGTCGAGCAGGCCGATCTCGTCGCCGCCGAGTTCGGCGACGAGGGCTGGAACCGCATCGCCGAGTCCGACTCGGCGTTCGGCCAGGCGTCGTCGCGAGCCGGCGAGCTCGTCGAGGAGACCGCTGCGTTCGATGCCGGCACGTACCAGGTGACCGCCGTGTTCGATGCCGGCGGCGAGCGTTATCCGAAGATCGGCGAGAGCGTCGACTTCGTCGCCTTCTTCCACAAGCCGCACTACGCGGTCGCCGAGGTGGCGCCGCTCGAGCCGACGATCACCGAGCCCGGGCGGGCACCCGCTCCTGCCGTCGTCGACGACACGCGGCCGCGCCAGTACGTCTACATGATCCGCGACCAAGGCGCCGAGCGCCAGCCCGCCGCCGTGTTGCTGATCGGTTCGACGATCATCCTGCTCGCGCTCTCGTACCTGCTCCACCGCCGTGACTCGCACGTGCAGCGCAACCTCGATCCCGCAACCGCTCCGGCCGGCTGATGGGCCAGTACCTCCCGATCGTCGTGCTGGCGGTGCTCGCCGTGGTGTTCGGGCTGATCACCCTCGTCGCCACGAACCTGCTCGCACCGCGCCGACCGTCGGACGCGAAGTCGGCGCCGTACGAGTGCGGCATCGTGCCGAGCCGTGAGCCGCCCGAGCGCTTCCCCGTCAACTTCTACATCGTGGCGATGTTGTTCATCATGTTCGACATCGAGATCGTGTTCCTCTACCCGTACGCGATCTCGCGCGAGTCGCTCGGCGTGTACGGGTTCGTGGCGATCGTGATCTTCTCGGTGCTGTTCTTCCTGACGTTCGTGTACGAGGTTGCTCGCGGTGGCCTCGACTGGGGTCCGGTCCATCGCGTGCGGGACATCACGGCCGACGCCGCGATGATGTCGCCCGAGCGCACGGCGGCGACCACCGTTCGCCGGGTCGGCCTCGACGGTCGTGGCAGCGGCGAGGACGAGGCGGCGTAGTCATGGGCCATCTCTCCGACATCCGCGACGAGGGACTCGCCGGGATGACGCACAACGTCATCACGGGCAAGCTCGAGACGCTGATCAACTGGTCGCGGTCGCGCAGCTCGTGGCCGGCGACGTTCGGCCTCGCCTGCTGTGCGCTGGAGATGATGGCGACCGGCGGCGCCCATTACGACCTGTCCCGTTTCGGGATGGAGGTGTTCCGTGCCTCGCCGCGACAGGCCGACATCATGATCGTGGCCGGACGCGTGAGCCAGAAGATGGCGCCCGTCCTGCGGCAGGTCTACGACCAGATGATGGAGCCGAAGTGGGTCATCTCGATGGGCGTGTGCGCATCGAGCGGCGGGATGTTCAACAACTACGCCATCGTCCAGGGTGTCGACCAGATCGTGCCCGTCGACGTGTACGCACCGGGCTGCCCGCCGACACCCGAGACGCTGCTGCACGCGATCGAGACGTTGCACCAGTTGATCGAGGATGGCCAGATCATGCGCCGCCGCGAGGCCACCGGCGCCGGCGCCGACGTCCACGTCAGCGAGATCGCGCCGTCGACGCAGCCCATCACCGTGTCGCTCGGAGGGTCCTGACGTGACCGACGTCAGCGACGACACCGAGGAGCGCGCCCCGGAACCGGCGACCGATCGGTACGGCTGCCCGCTCACGCAGCGGTTCGGGCAGGACGTCGTGTACGTCGATCGCGAGCGGTACGTCGAGGTCGTCAAGGCGGCGGCGGACGACGGCTTCGAGATGTGCCTCGACGTCACCGCCGTCGACTACCTGCAACACCTGGATCGTGCCGTTCCCGATGGCGTCGAGCGGCAGCGCTTCGAGGTCGTCGTCAACCTGCTCGACATGCGCGGCCGGCGACGGTTGCGAGTCAACGTGCAGGTGCCGGATGATGACGTCACGTTGCCGACGTTGTTCGACCTGCATCCGGGCACCGAGGCGATGGAGCGCGAGGTGTTCGACATGTTCGGCATCCGCTTCGACGGCCACCCCGACCTCTCGCGGATCTTGATGCCCGAGGACTGGGACGGCCACCCGCTGCGCAAGGACGACGCCCCGGCATCGATGCCGGTGCAGTTCAAAGCGACAGGACCGGCGCGATGACCGCCTGCTGTGATCGATGCCGGTCCGGGCGAGCGAGCGCCAGCGAGCCGCACGGCGATGGGGTGTGGGGGCGCAGCCCCCACGGGTGTACGGCATCGATGCCGGTGCAGTTCAAGGCGACAGGACCGGCGCGATGAGCGGGACGGTGGTGGCGCACGTCAGCCAGACGTCCGAGGGCGCGCAGGAGATGCGGCCGCGCTCGGAGGTGACCGCCGACGAGCTGTTGCGTGAAGTCGGCGCCGTGCTGCGCCTCAGCGAGGCGGAGGCGGCGAAGCTCGGCGACATGCCCGAGGAGCCCGAGGTCGACCAGACGATGATCATCAACATGGGTCCGCAGCACCCGAGCACCCACGGCGTGCTGCGCCTGATGCTCGAGCTGCGCGGCGAGGAGGTGCTGCGCTGCAAGCCGATCATCGGCTACCTCCACACCGGCATGGAGAAGACCGCAGAGCAGCTCAGCTACCTGCAGGGCGGCACGAACGTCACGCGGATGGACTACGCAAGCCCGCTGTCCAACGAGCTCGTGTTCTCGATGGCCGTCGAGAAGCTGCTCGGCATCGACGATGACATCCCCGAGCG
>JALZNU010000121.1 GCA_030857495.1 Actinomycetota bacterium
GGCGAGGTGAAGGTCGTGCTGATCAACACCGATCCCGAGTCGGGCTACGACGTGTCGCGCGGCGACCGGATCGCACAGCTCGTGATCCAGCCCGTCACGCAGGTCGCCTGGGACGTCGTCAATGATCTCGACGGCGTCGACCGTGGCGGCGGCTTCGGCCACTCCGGGCGCTGAGCGAGCAGCGCCGGGGAACTCGTCGGGCCCGCGCATGTGCGGGTTCCTAGGCTGCCGCGGTGACCGAGCTGCGCAAGCCCACCGCCGACGACTTCGTCGCCCTCACCGCGTTCGACGCAAGGGTGTTCGGGTCGGGCGAGTACAGCGAGGCCGACCGGGAGGCCGTGCGCGCCGTGCTCGACCTCGACCGCTACCGCATCGCAGTCGACGACGGCCAGATCGTCGGCGCCGCCGGATCGGACCTCTTCGAGCTGACGCTGCCGGGCGGGACATTGATCACGATGGCGGGCGTCACCTGGGTCGGCGTCGCCGTGACCCATCGACGTCGGGGACTGCTGCGCCGGCTGATGGATGCCGTCCACGACGACATCACCGATCGCGGTGAGCCACTCGCGGCGTTGACGGCGAGCGAGGGCGCGATCTACGAGCGGTTCGGGTACGGGATCGCCACGCGGCGACGCATCATCGAAGTCGACCGTCGCCGGGCTCAAGTCGCCGTGCAGTTCCGGCCGCCTGCCGGTTCCGTCCGGCTGCTCGACGAGGGCGTCGCCGGGGCGATCGGCGTGCGCTGGGAGCGCCACCGCAGAGGACGAGCCGGTGAGGTGTCGCGCTCGCCGCAGTGGATCAACAACATGCACGTGGGATGGGGTCCGACAGCAGTCACCGCAGTGCACGACGACGGGTTCGCGTCGTGGAAGATCACCCAGGCTTGGAACGAGGGGTTCCCAGCGCACGAGCTGCGCGTCGTCGACTTCGCTGCGATCACCCCGGAGGCACACGTCGCGCTGTGGCACACGATCCTCGGGGTCGACCTCGTCGGACCGATTCGCTCGTTCGTGATCCCGCCCGACGATCCCATCTCGTACCTGCTCGACGACCAGCGCGCCTACCGCACCACCGGGCTCAACGACGGTGTGTGGTGTAAGCCGATGGAGGTCGGCGCGTGCTTCGCCGCCCGGCGGTACGCAACCGAGGACTCGCTCGTGGTCGAGGTCGACGGGGTTCGCCATCGCATCGACGGCGGTCCCGACGGCGCGGCGTGTTCGCGCACCCGCCGCCGGCCAGATGTCGTCACCGACCAGGCTGGCGCCGGGGCGCTCCTCCTCGGAGGCGTCACGGTGTCGGCGCTCGTCGCCGGCCGCCGCGCCACCGTGCGCGACGACCACGCCCGCAGGCGCGCCGATGCCTTCCTCACGATGGCGCCGCTCCCCCACTCCACCACAGGCTTCTGACCGCCCACCCGTTCTGGATGTGGTGGAACGCGCAATAGCGCGTGCTGCGGCCTCCAGAACGGGTCAGGGTCAGGGTCAAAGCTGGAGGGCGGCAATCGCGTCGGCGGTGGCCAGCGCGTGGCGGGCCTGTTCGACGTGGAGGTTCTCGATCATCCGACCGTTGACCGTGACGACGCCGCGACCATCGGCCTGGGCAGCCTCGAAGGCCTCGATGACCTCGCGCGCGTTGTCCAGCTCCTGTGCGGTCGGGGCGAACGCCTCGTTGCACGGGTCGACCTGGCTGGGGTGGATCAGCGTCTTGCCGTCGAACCCCATCTCGCGGCCCTGGGCGCACTCGGCGGTGAAGCCGTCCGGGTCCTTGACGTCGTTGTAGACGCCGTCGAGGATCACCACGCCTGCCGCCCGAGCGGCGAGCAGGCACATCGACAGCCCCGTCAGCAACGGCGCCCTCCCGGGGACGTGTCGGGCGCCGAGCTCCTTCGCGAGGTCGTTCGTGCCCATCACGAGCACGGCGAGGCGATCACTTGCGGAGGCGATCTCGTGGGCGTGGAGCATCGCCGTCGGCGTCTCGACCATCGCCCAGATCGACATCGTCGCCGGCGCACCGTTCGCAACGAGCGCCGCCACGACGGCGTGGACATCGGCCGCTGCGTCGATCTTCGGCACCACCACGGCGTCGGCACCGGAGGCGGCCACGGCGACGATGTCGTCGTCGTGCCATTGCGTCCCGATGCCGTTCACGCGGATCGTGACGATCCGGCGGCCGTAGCGACCCGACCCTGCGGCCTCGCACACCCGGCCCCGCGCTTCGACCTTGGCGTCGGGCGCGACGGCATCTTCGAGGTCGAGGATGAGCGCGTCGGCCGGGATCGTGGCCGCCTTCTCGAGTGCACGCTCGTTGGCGCCGGGCATGTAGAGCACCGACCGCAGCGCTGCGCCGGCAACACCACTCACGCCGCTCACGCCGCTCACGCCGCTCATCGGGCTGCGTCCAGTCCGTACCGCTCGGCGAGCTCGGGATCGCGAGCGGCGAGCTCCTCGGCCAGTGACAGGATCACGTGGCACTGCTTCACCGAGGCGTCGTCCTCCATCTTCCCGTCGAGCATGAGCGCCCCCGTGCCGTCGCCCATCGCCTCGATCACCCGGCGGGCGTGGCTGACGTCGGCGGGGTCGGGCGAGAACACGCGCTTGGCGATGTCGATCTGCACAGGGTGCAGGCTCCAGGCCCCGACGCAACCGAGCAGGTAGGCGTTGCGGAACTGGTCTTCGCACGCCGTCGTGTCCTTGATGTCGCCGAACGGTCCGTAGAACGGCAGGATCCCCGCGGCGACGCAGGCGTCGACCATGCGGGCGATGGTGTAGTGCCACAGATCCTGCTGGTACGTCGGCCTCTGCGCGTCGGCGTCGTCGGCCGATGGGTCCTCACGCACGAGGTAGCCGGGATGGCCGCCGCCGACGCGCGTCGTCTTCATCCTGCGGTTGGCGGCGAGGTCGGCCGGTCCCAGCGACAGGCCCTGCATCCTTGGCGAGGCCTGGCAGATCTCCTCGACGTTGGCGACGCCGCTCGCTGTCTCGAGGATCGCATGGAGCATGATCGGGCGACTGATCCCCGCCTTCGCCTCCATCTGGGCGACGAGCCGGTCGACGTAGTGGATGTCCTCTGCGCCTTCCACCTTGGGGATCATGATCACGTCGAGCGTGTCCCCGATCTCGGTGACGGCAGCCACGAGGTCGTCGTGTGCCCACGGCGAGTCGAGCGAGTTGACGCGGGTCCAGAGCTGTGCACGACCGGCCGCATCGTCGCTCGACCACGCCCTGCCCACCTCGACGAGGCCGGCACGTGCCGCTTCCTTGTCGGCTGCGGGCACCCCGTCCTCGAGGTTGGCGAGCAGCACGTCGACGTTCGATGCCATGTCCGGCACCTTGGCGACCATCTTCTCGTTGGACGCCGGGAAGAAGTGGATCATCCTCGACGGCCGCACACGGATCTCTCGCAGCGGGTCGGGGGCGCCGACGGCGAGCGGGCGGAAGAAGTCCTTCGGTGAACGCATCGGACCCAAATCTACGATGAGCGAGCGGAGCGAGCTCATCGCGGACGTGCGACCGCCAGGGAACCGAACGGCGATGGGGCTCGGGGGCGCGCAGGCCCCCGGGAGGAACGAATCAGCCGCTGCGGCGGCGCAATGCGAGGTAGACGCTGCGGACGGCAATCGAGTCACGCACGTCGCTGACGACGTCCTCGAAGAACTCCTCCCGGTACGTGCTGTCGGTGATCACGTAGACGGTGAAGTAGAAGCCCGACAGCGCAGCGAGGAACCCGCTCACCCGCAACAACGACGAGGTGACGGCGAACTGCTCGCCGAACATTCGCCACGACACGAGCTCTCCGGCGCCGACATCGAGTTGCGTCCACGTCGACGCGACCTGTGGGCGGATGGCGATGACGCCGAAGAGCGCGAAGAACACGAAGATCGACAGGGCGACGATCGCCACCTGGACGCCCTGGCTGACGAACAGCACGAGCAGCACGTTCCAGCGCTGGCGGCGGGTCATGTCCGGTGTCGTGTCGACTCGGCCGGCTCCGCCGGCGACGATCGATCCCGCCTCGTGCGCCAGCGGGCTCTGGGCGCACGCCGCCATCGTCGCTGCGTCGTCGAGCTCGGAGCCGAGCGCGTGCAGCTCCCGTGGCAACCGGAACGCCAGGAACAGGGTCGCCACGGCGGCGAAGAACGACAGCGCAGCGACGAACGGGAACCCGCGCAGCGAGGCGCTGACCTGCCACACCTCGGCGTTGATGAACAGCGCGACGGTGAACAGCAACAGCAATGGCAGGGCACGAGCGAACAGCTCGATCACGTGGCTGAGCTGGCGCCACGTCTGGGTGAGAGCCCAGCGCACGATCGATGCGACGCGGTAGCCGACGACGAACGTGGCGACCAGGACGAGCCCGAGGTTGAACGCCATCGTGCCGAGGCCGGAGGCGAACTGCTGCCCGAAGATCATCGGCAGCAGACCCGGCACGACCACGAAGAACGCCAGCTCACCGAGTCCGATCGAGTCCGGCAGGTCGAGCGCCGCGCGACCCCTGATGCGGTTGCCGACGATCCATGCGAGAAGCAGGACCGCGGCACCGCCGAGCACCGCCAGCACGTTCTGCCACCAGTGCCATTCGAGCTTGATCGCGCCGACGACCTCGACGACGAAGGCCAGCACGAGGAGGGGCGCGACCCGCGTGAACACGTCCTCGGTCACCTCGAAGCCTTCGACGAAGTGCGGCAACCCGCGGCGCTCGAACCAGCGCTCCGTCTCTGCGATCACCGCCACCCGCTCATCCTGACCCAAATCCCGGTGTGCGGGCAGGGATCTGGGGGCGCGTGCAGACGGGAGATGAACTCGCGGGTAACGTGAGCCGAATGTTGAGTTATCTCGATCCCGGCACCGGCGGCATGATCGCCGCCGCGTTCGCAGGCGGCGCGGCCGGGTTCGGTGTGCTGTTCAGGATGTACGGACACCGAGTTCTCGGTCTTTTCTCGAAGAAGCACCGCGCACAGGCCGAAGCGGCACGTGCCGAGCTCGCGGTCGACGACGACGAGGACGAGACGGCGCCCAAGCGCGCGACCACCGTCTGACTCGCGCCCGCACCGCACACACCCTCCCGTGTCGACACCTGTTCCCGATTCCGGGTCGTTCCGAGACCCGATGTCGCGCGTCTACCGCGACGGCGACACCGTGCTGCGCGGGCTGAACGCCGAGGCGTTCGCCGACTTCCAGCACCTCGCCTCCACGCGCTTCTTCTCCGCCGCCGTCGAACGCGGTGACATCGTCCGCACCGAGGTCGTCGACGGTGTCGAGCTGCCCGACGGCTGGGCGGGCGTCCTGCGCCACGAGCGCATCGAGGTCGTCTCCTACCCTTACGAGTGGCCGTTCGAGATGCTGCGCGACGCTGCGCTGCTGCAGCTGCGCCTCACCCGCGAGGCGATCGCCGAGAAGCTGATCACCAAGGACGCGTCGTCCTACAACGTGCAGTTCGCCGGCACACGGCCGGTGTTCATCGACATCGGCTCGTTCGAGCGGCTGCGCAAG
>JALZNU010000122.1 GCA_030857495.1 Actinomycetota bacterium
CCGGGCCGTCGCGACGCAGCTCTCGGAGACCGACCAAGCCCGCTCGCCGCTGTGGACGCGTCGCTCGCTACGGCGCCGCCTCGAGACCGTGCGAGCGCCGCTCGGCGCCACGCGTGACGCCGCGAAACGTCTCGGTGGGACACTCAACACGGCGCTGCTCACGGCCACCGCCGACGCCGCCGGCAGCTATCACCGTGCGCTCGGGTCGCCGGTCGACGAGCTGAGGGCGTCGATGGTCATCAGCACTCGTGGCGACGGCTCGGGCGCGAACGCCTTCACGCTTGCCCGCCTCATCGTGCCGACGGCCGAGATGTCGCCCCCAGAGCGCTTCGAGCGGATCACGGCGGCGACGACCCGCGCCAAGGAGGGTTCGGCGAGCGCGTCGGTCGAGACACTCGCCGTCGTCGCGTCGGCCCTCCCGACGTCGCTCGTCACCCGCCTCGTGCGCCAGCAGGCCCAGACGGTCGACTTCGCCACCTCGAACGTGCGAGGTGCACCCGTCCCGACGTACATCGCAGGGGCGAAGGTGCTGCAGAACTTCCCCATCGGTCCGCTCACGGGCGTGGCGTTCAACCTGACGCTGCTGTCCTACATGGATTCGATGGACATGGGCGTCAACATCGACACCGCAGCGATCGCCCACCCGTCGAAGCTGCGCACCCACCTCAACGACGCATTCGCGCGACTGCGCGACGGCTGAAGGTCGTTCGAGGCGCTCAGACCGGCGTCGGGGCGGCGTCGTCGAGTGCGACCTCGACGACATCTGGCGACTTCGGCGTCGTCAGCGCGGTGCGCACGTCGAGCAGCAGATCGGCCACCTCGTTCGAGGAAATGAGCTCGCGCGACAGCATCTTGCCCAACGCGTGGTCGATCACCGTGAGGGCTTCGGTGATGATCGCGGGGTCCGTGGTGTCGAGCTGCTCGGTCATCGACCTTCACCGTACCCGCGAACGGGCTCCGCCAGACCTCATCCCGCGTGACGTGTCGCACGTACGATCCGGGCCATGGAACTCTCAGGTCGGACGACCCTGATCACGGGCGGTGGACGGGGGATCGGCGCAGCACTGGCGAGACGGTTCCACTCGGCGGGCGCGACCGTGGTCGTCGCCGACCTGGCGGGTGCGAAGGACGTCGCCGCCGATCTCGACGGGGCCATCGGTCTCACGGCCGACGTGTCGACGCAGGCCGGCAACGTGGCGATGATCGAGGAGGCGCGCGATGCCGTCGGCCCGATCGACCTCTTCTTCGCCAACGCCGGGATCGTTGGCGGCACGCTGCTCGAGGACACGGACGAGGCCACGTGGGAGCGCACGTTCGCGATCAACGTCCACGCCCACCGCTGGGCTGCGACAGCGCTGCTGCCGGAGTGGCTCGAGCGTCGTGACGGCTACTTCTGCTCCACGGCATCTGCCGCCGGTCTGCTGGTGCAGATCGGCTCGGCGCCCTACACGCTCACGAAGCGGGCCGCCGTCGCGTTCGCCGAGTGGATGTCGGTGACATACGGCGACCGCGGCGTCAAGGTGAGCTGCCTGTGCCCCCAGGGCGTCCGCACTGCGATGCTCGAGGCGGCGACGGATGGTCCGGGTGGTGCCGACGTCGTGAAGGCGGCGGGCGAGGTGCTGGAGCCCGAGCAGGTCGCCGACGTCGTCGCCGACGCCATCGCCGACGAGCGATTCCTGATCCTCCCGCACCCCGAGGTGCAGAAGTACCTCGAGCTCAAGACGTCGCAACCTGACCGTTGGCTGGCGGGGATGCGCCGTTTGCAGTCGACCATCCTCGGCCCCAGAACAACGTCTGAGTGACGACAAACGACGACCGTCGTCGTTTGTCGTCACTCAGACGCATGGAGGACCAATCGCTCGGGACCGCCTTCGTCGCCACGGATATGGTGCGGCCATGACGCAACGCAGCGAGGACTCCGACATCGCCACCCGCCACTCGGGCATCGCCACTCGACTCCTCGACGGTCGCACATGGGTCAGCGCACCGGTCGTCGCGCCCGACGGTTCGCAGGCGGCGTTCGTCGTGTCGACGATCGATCTCGACGGCAACCGGACGGTCAAGCGGATCTGGCTCGAGCGGTCCGACGGCACCGTTGCCCCGCTCACCGCCGGTCCCGACGACGGCTCGCCGAGGTTCTCGCCCGACGGCCGGGCGCTCGCCTTCACGTCGAAGCGGTCGGAGAAGAAGGGCGACACGACGCTGCACGTGCTGCCCGTCGACGGACCTGGCGAGCTGCGCACCGTGTGCTCGATGCCCGACGGGGTGAGCGATGTGCGCTGGTCACCGGACGGAGCGTGGCTCGCCTACACGAGCAGGACCCAGGACGAGCGGTACGAGGAGGAGGACGACAGTTCGCGCTCGCCGCGCAAGGTCGAGCGCTTCTTCTCGCGACTCAACGGCGAGAACTGGGTGTTCGATCGGCCTCAACACGTGTACGTCGTGTCGTCCTCCGGGTCTGGCACGCCACGCAACCTCACGCCGGGCGAGTTCCAGCACAGCGGCATCTCATGGCTGCCCGACTCATCAGCCGTCGTGACGTCCAGTGCCCGGCACGACACGTGGGATCTCGACCTCGCCACCGACCTCTTCCTCGTCACCCTCGACGGCGAGATCACCGAGCTCACCCACCAGACGGGCCGCTACGAATCGCCGGTCGTGTCGCCCGACGGCACCAAGGTCGCGTTCGTCGGTGAGCGGCACCTCGATCTCGATCCCCAGAACGCCCACGTGGGCGTCATCGACCTCCCCTCCGGCGGCGAGCCGCGCTGGATCAGCGACGGCCTCGACCGCACGTTCTGGACGATGTCGTGCACGCAGGCACCGGTCTGGCAAGACGACGACACCGTGCTCGCCGTCGCCGAGGACCGTGGCGAGACCCACCTCTACCTGTTGCGCGCCGACGGCGGCGCCGCACCGGAGGCACTCACGAAGGGTCCGATCACGGTCCAGGGCTACGACGCGGCTGGTGGCACGACACGCATTGCGACCGCCGCCGTCGACCATCCCGGCGAGCTCGCCTCGCTAGAGGGCGACATCACCTCGCTGACGACACGTGCCAGCGGCTGGGAGCGGTTCGCCGTACCGACCACCGACGGCACGAACGAGATCGACGCCTGGATCATGCGGCCCGTCGACTTCGACGAGAACGAGACGTACCCGGTGCTGCTCAACGTGCACGGTGGACCGCACACGCAGTACGGCGAGACGTTCTTCGACGAGGCGCAGATGCAGGCGGCCGCCGGCTTCGTCGTGCTGATGTCGAACCCCCGCGGCGGCAGCGGGCGCGAGGAGACCTGGGGTCAGGCGATCATGGGCGAGCGTCATCCCGTCCGTCCCGGCACCGGGTGGGGATCGGTCGACGTCGACGACGTGCTCGCCGTGCTCGACCACGCCCTCGCCGCGTACTCGTTCTGCGACGGCGACCGGGTGGGCATGCTCGGGGGGAGCTACGGCGGCTACATGGCGACGTGGCTGGCGAGCCACCACGGCGACCGGTTCAAGGGCATCTGTTCTGAGCGGGCGGCGAGCAACCTCGTGTCGATGGAGTGGTGCAGCGACATCGCCACGGCGTTCAAGGGTGTCCACGGCATGACGTTCGTCGACGACGACGACGCCTACCGCAGCATCTCGCCGTCGTCGTACGCCAAGGACATCCACGTGCCGATGCTGATCCTCCACTCCGAGGAGGACTGGCGCTGCCCCATCGGCCAGGCCGAAGAGCTGTGGGTGACGCTGCGGTTGCTGCAGCGCGACGTGACCTTCTACCGGTTCCCCGGCGAGAACCACGAGCTGTCACGGTCGGGTTCGCCCGTGCACCGTCGCCAGCGCGCCGAGATCATCCTCGACTGGTTCAGCGACAAGCTCGCACCGTCGGCCGCCCGCGGGAAGGGTTGACCACGAGATGGAGCACCGCCCCCTCGCCAGCATCGACGTCCCCGTCATCGGGATGGGAACGTCCAACACGTTCGACGTGGCCGACGTCGACGACACCCGCCAGCAGATCATCGACATCGCACTCGCCGCCGGCGCGGTGTTCGTCGACTCGTCACCGATGTACGGCAACGCGGAACGGATCCTCGGCGCGACGCTCGCCCGGCGCCGCAAGGACGCGATCGTCGCGACCAAGGTGTGGACGCCCGACGACGAGGAGGCGATCCGACAGATCGACGCCTCATTGGAGTTCTTCGGCGGTCACGTCGAGGTGTTCCAGATCCACAACCTCGTCGAGTGGTCGACGCGGCTCGAACAGCTCGAACGACGCCGTGACGACGGCACCATCACACTGATCGGTGCGACGCATTGGAGGTCCGACGCCTACGGCGAGCTCGAGCAGGTGATGAAGACCGGCCGCATCGACGCCATCCAGGTTCCCTACAACCCACACGAGCGCGAGGTCGAGGAACGCATCTTCCCGCTCGCCATCGACCTCGGCATCGGCGTGATCCTGATGCGACCGTTCGCCGCCGGCGACCTCCTCACCCGGTCACCGTCCGACGAGGACCTCGCACCGCTGGCGCCGTTCGGTGTGACGTCGTGGTCGCAGACGCTGCTCAAGTACGGGCTCAGCCACCCGGCGACGACCGTCAGCATCCCCGCCACGTCACGGCCCGAGCGGATGGCCGGCAACGCCGCGACGGGCGACGCACCGTGGTTCGGCGCGGAGGAAAAGGAGCTCGTCGAGCGGTTGGCCAGCTGAGCACCCCAACTCCGCCTTCGGCGGCACGACGCCCGTCGACGGCCACCGTTCCTAGAGTTGCGGCCATGGACGTCGATGCCGTGCACGCGGTCGCGAGCGAGCTGCGTGGTCAGCTCGCTCTCGCGCCGCTGTCGCTCGATCTGCCCGGTGTCGATCAGGCACGAACCATCGCCGCCGACGGCGTGCGCCAGCTCGACGACTATGTGCTCCCCCGGTTGGCGAACCTCGACGCGCCGGCGCTCGCCGTTGTCGGTGGCTCCACCGGGGCTGGAAAGTCGACGCTCGTCAACAGCCTGTTGCGTTCGAACGTGACTCGTCCCGGCGTGCTACGCCCCACGACTCGGGCGCCAGTGCTGGTGTGCCGGCCCGAGGACATCGATTGGTTCGACGACGATCGCGTGCTACCGGGCCTCGCCCGGGTGTCCGGCGAGGCGCACGGCACCGCCGAGATCTCGCTGGCGACGTCGCCGGCGCTCCCACCCAGGCTCGCCCTCGTCGACGCACCCGACATCGACTCCGTCGTCGACTCCAACCGGGCGATGGCGTCGCAACTGCTCGACGCTGCCGACCTGTGGGTGTTCGTCACGACGGCCTCCCGCTACGCCGACGCTGTGCCGTGGGAGTTCCTGCAGCGCGCCGCACAACGAGGCGTCGTGCTCGGCATCGTCGTCAACCGCCTCCCCCCGGCGGCCGGCGAGGTCGTCGATCACCTCCGCGAGATGCTCGCCGAACACGGCCTCGACGGCACGCCCGTGTTCGCCGTCGACGAGCAGCCATTGACCGACGAG
>JALZNU010000123.1 GCA_030857495.1 Actinomycetota bacterium
CTCCTCCACGGTGGCGACGACGCGCACGTCCTTGCCGAGTTGGGCGCTCAGCTCGGCACCGAAGGCGTCTCGCGATTCGGCCCGACGACTCGTGACGCGGATCTCGTCGAAGTCGAAGATCGAGTCGAGCAGCACGACGTTCGACAACGCCGTGCCGCGGGCGCCGATGTGGCCGAGCACCTTCGAGTCCGCCCGTGCGAGGTGCTTGGCGCCGACGGCCGTGACGGCGCCCGTACGTCGCTCGGTGATGGCCGTCGCGTCCACGATGGCGAGCGGTACACCGGTGCGCGGGTCGTACAGGGTGAGCAGTGCGAGCTCGGACGGCAGCCCTCTGAGGTAGTTGTCGAGGTAGTCGCCGACGACCTTCACCCCGGCAACGCCCAGCGGCTCGACGTAGCAGCGCAGCAGGTTGAAGTGGCCACGGAACGCAGGATCAGGCACGAGGTGCTCACGCCGTTCGAGCACGACCTCGCCACGACCCTGAGCAGCGAGCACGTCCTCGACAGCGCTCAGCACGTCGGCATCGGACAGGTCGAGCGCAGTGACGTCGTGCCCGGAGAGGTAATGGATCTCGAGCCCATCCGCTTTCATGGACGACATCGTAGATTATTGGTACGATCGTACCGTAATGGCCGCTGACGACACCGGAACCGACGACGACATCGATCTTGCGCGGCTCGCCGACGACGACCTCGTGGCGCAGATGCACGACGACCTCTACGACGGCCTCGCCGACGAGATCGTGGAAGGCACCACGATCCTGCTCGACCGTGGCTGGGGACCCGACCGGGTGCTCGCCGACGCGCTCGTGGAAGGGATGCGCATCGTCGGCATCGACTTCCGTGACGGCATCCTGTTCGTACCGGAGGTGCTGCTGTCGGCCAACGCGATGAAGGGCGGCATGACCATCCTGCGGCCGCTGCTCGCCGAGACAGGGGCCGAGCCGGTCGGCAAGGTGGTGCTCGGCACCGTGAAGGGCGACATCCACGACATCGGCAAGAACCTGGTGGCGATGATGCTCGAGGGCGCGGGGTTCGAGGTCGTCGATCTCGGCATCAACATCGACGTCGACAAGTACCTCGCTGCGCTCGACGAGCACCATCCGGACATCCTCGGGATGTCGGCGCTGCTCACGACGACCATGCCGTACATGAAGGTCGTCATCGACGCGATGGCCGATCAGGGATTGCGCGACCGCTACATCGTGCTTGTCGGCGGTGCGCCGCTCAACGAGGAGTTCGGTGTGGCCGTCGGCGCCGATGCGTATTGCCGCGACGCCGCCGTCGCCGCCGAGACCGCCAAGGAGCTCGTCGCCGCGCGCCGTCGCCACGCTGCCGAACCCCCCGGCCCGTCCGTCGCCGTATGAGCGCCCGGGTGATCGCCTGCGGCGCACTCGCCGGCGAGCTGCGCGCCGTGCTCGACGCCGCCGGGCTGCGCGATACCGTCGACGTCACCTACCTCCCCGCACACCTCCACAACCGACCGGAGCGGATCGTCCCCGAGGTGACGGCGATGCTCGACCGCTTCGACGACGGTGGGGTGCCTGGCTCGACACTCGTCGCCTACGCCGACTGTGGGACGGGAGGTCACCTCGACGCGCTGCTCGAGACGCGCCCCGGCACCACCCGGCTGCCCGGCGCGCACTGCTACGAGATGTTCGCCGGGCACCACGAGTTCGCGAGGCTCAGCGCAGAAGAACCCGGCACGTTCTTCCTCACCGACTTCCTTGCCCGTCACTTCCGTGCCCTCGTGTGGGAGGGCCTCGGCCTCGATCGTCACCCCGAGCTGGCAGCGATGTACTTCGGCAACTACCGCCGAGTCGTGCTGCTGACGCAGTCCGACGACCCGGCGGTCGTCACTGCGGGTCGTGACGCCGCCCGGCAGCTGGGCCTCACGTTCGAGCACCGGCACGTCGGCAGGGCCGGGCTCGCCACCGCCGTGAGCGTGGCCCTCGCACCGCACCGGAGGGTCGCCTGATGGCTCGCCGCACCAACGAGCTCGTCGTCATCCTGTGGCGCGACATCCCGGCACAGGTGAACGTCCACGTCGGGCGCGATCGCCGGCAGATGCTGCTCGCCGAGCGGTTCCAACGAGCGATCGATCGTGCGAAGCGCAAGGCGAGGATCCACACCGCGCAGGACGACGTCGCACAGTGGCGGCGGGAGTCGCGCCCGCTCGACGGCGAGGCGGAGGCTGCAGTCGCCGACGCAGTCGCACGCCTCGAGGCGGATTATCCCCCGGCGCGACTCGGCGCGCTTGCGTTCGTCGGCGGCTGGGCAAAGGATCTCGAGAAGTCAGAGGTGGCGACGACATGACGCGCACGCTCATTGCGTTCCCCGGCCACGCAGGCCGCTGTGGGCCGCTCGCTCGCTGGCGCTCCCTCGCTCGCACGGTGGCGACGACATGACGCGCACGGTGTTGTCGTCGGCGTCGCGAGAGGTGGTCATCGGGTTCGACGTCCCGTTCGTGATGATCGGTGAGCGCATCAACCCGACGGGTCGCACGCTGCTCGCCGAGGAGATGAAGGCCGGTGACTTCTCGCGCGTCGAGGCCGACGCCATCGCCCAGGTCGCTGCAGGGGCGCAGATGCTCGACGTCAACGCCGGCGTGCCGCTCGCCGATGAACCGGCGATGCTCGCAACGGCGATCAAGCTCGTGCAGGCCGTCACCGACGTGCCGCTGTCGATCGACTCGTCGATCATCGAGGCGTTGGAGGCCGGCCTCGCCGTGTACGACGGCAAGCCGCTCGTCAACTCCACCACCGGCGAGGACGAGGTGATGGAGCGGGTGCTGCCCCTCGTCGCTCGTCACGGCGCCGCCGTCGTCGCCGTCTCGAACGACGAGACGGGCATCTCGATGGACATGGACGTCCGCTTCGCCGTCGCCAAGCGCATCGTCGAGCGGGCCGCCGACCACGGCATCCCAGCGCACGATGTCGTCGTAGATCCGCTCGTGATGCCGATCGGGGCGATCGGCACTGCCGGCCGGCAGGCGTTCGCGCTGGTTCGACGGTTGCGCGACGAGCTCGGTGTGAACACGACGTGCGGCGCCTCCAACATCAGCTTCGGGCTGCCGAACCGCCACGCCGTCACTGGCACGTTCCTGTCGATGGCGATCGCCTCGGGGATGACGTCGGCGATCATGAGCCCGCTGCATCCCGAGGTGAGGTCGGCCGTGCTGGCGGCCGATGTACTCGCCGGCCACGACCGCGACTGCACGGCCTGGATCTCGGCGAATCGTGACCCGTCGGCGCCTCCGGGCGCACGGGCCGGTCGCGAAGGTGGTGGCCGCCGTCGCCGGCGTGGAGCCACCGCCGAGGCGCCGACGCCCGAGCTGAACGACCCGACCGGGCTGGTGTAGCGCCGTGCCGCGCGTCGTGTTCACCCCGTCGGGCATCGCAGGCATCGTGGACAGCGGAACGACAGTGCTCGCCGCAGCCCGCCAGCTCGGCGTCGACCTCGACACGGTGTGCGGTGGCCGCGGGATCTGCGGACGCTGCCAGGTCGTGCCCTCGCCGGGCGTCCATGCCAAGTGGGGCATCGACGTCGCGCCCACCGCGCTGTCCCCTCCGGCGATGCTCGAGAACGACTATCGCGGTCACCGCCCGCTGCTCGACGGCAACCGGCTCGGTTGCTCGGCGACGATCGCCGGCGACGTCGTCGTCGACGTTCCGGCGGCGAGCCAAGTCCACCGCCAGGTCGTGCGCAAGTCGCTCGATCACGACCTCGCGTTCGAGGTCGACCCGGCGTTCCGGCTCTGGTACGTCGAGCTCGAAGCGATCGCCGACGGCAGCGTCGTCGGCTCGCTCCGTCGTTCGATGGTGGGTCAGCACGGTGTCGACATCGCCGGCGTCGCGCCACGGCTGCTGGCGACGCTGCGGCACGTGATCGATGCCGGCTCGAGATCGGTCACGGTCGCCGTCGGCGACGACGACGTGGTCGTGGCGGTGTGGCCGGGCTACGTCGACACGGCATACGGCATCGCCGTCGACGTCGGCTCGACCACCGTCGCCGCACACCTCTGCGACCTGACGTCGGGCGACGTCATGGCGACGAGCGGGAGGATGAACCCGCAGATCCGCTTCGGTGAGGATCTGATGAGCCGCGTTTCCTACGTGATGATGAACCCGGGCGGTGACACCGCGCTCACCTCGGTGATCCGTGCGGCCATCGACGAGCTCGCCGGCGAGCTGCTCGACGACGCCGGTGTGGCGCGGGACGCCGTGCTCGACCTCGTGCTCGTCGGCAATCCCGTGATGCACCACCTCGTGCTCGGTCTCGATCCGACGCCGCTCGGGCAGGCCCCGTTCACGCTCGCCACCGACGAGCCCGTGCGCTTGCGCGCCGTCGATCTCGACATCAACCTGCCCGACGCCGCTGCCTACGTCGGGCCGTGCATCGCCGGGCACGTCGGTGCCGATGCGGCGGCGGCGATCCTCGCTGAGGGGCCGCACCGCGGCGACGGAATGCAATTGCTCGTCGACATCGGCACGAACGCCGAGATCGTCCTCGGCGACCGTCACCGCCAGTTCGCCGCATCGAGCCCCACGGGCCCGGCGTTCGAGGGTGCCCAGATCTCGTCCGGCCAGCGCGCCACCACCGGCGCCGTCGAGCGCGTGCGCATCGACCCCGGCACGCTCGAACCACGGGTCAAGGTCATCGGCACGGACGAGTGGTCCGACGAGCGCGGCTTCGACACGGCCGTGCGTGCCGCCGGTGGGGTCACCGGCATCTGCGGATCGGGGATCATCGACGCGATCGCCGAGATGGTGCGCGCCGGCATCATCGACGCCAAGGGCACGATCCGCGGCGAGGTCGCCTCGCGCTCGTCACGCATCGTCGCCGACGGGCGGACGTTCTCCTACGTGCTGTACGACGGGGCTGCGGTGGGTTCGCCCCGGTTGATGGTCACACAACAGGACGTGCGCGCCATCCAGCTCGCCAAGGCCGCGCTGCGGGCCGGGATCGAGCTGCTCGTCGAGCACGCCGGCCGGCCGGCCATCCACGACGTGCGGCTTGCCGGCGCGTTCGGCGCCCACGTCGATCCCGAGCGGGCGCTCGTCGTCGGACTCGTCCCGGGCGACGACCCGTCGATCGTCCGCTCCGTCGGCAACGCCGCGGGTCGCGGCGCCGTTCAGGCACTGCTTTCGAAGCGGGCACGCGCCGAGATGGAAGGTGCAGTCCGTCGCGTCGTCAAGATCGAGACGGCCACGGAGCCTCGCTTCCAAGAGCTGTTCGTCGCCGCGCTCGCGTTCGCCGGTGCGCCTGCGGCGTCCGACACCACAGCACCGCGACGCCGCCGTCAACGGAGCGTGCTGTGCGCCTGACGACACGCCCCGCCGCTTCCCGGCTGCGCCGCCCCGGCGCCGTGTTCGAGGCCGATCGGGAGGCACACCTTCAACGTGCTCGCACGGTCGTGGCCCGTCTCTGCTACGAGATCGTGCCCGTCGGTGACGTCGCTCG
>JALZNU010000124.1 GCA_030857495.1 Actinomycetota bacterium
CTCTCGGACTGTTCGCTCATCCAGCGGGCGGTCTCCTCCATGAAGCGCGGCATCATCACCACGAAGAACGTCCCCATCAACGTGCCGGCTACGGTGCCGGCCCCTCCGATCAGGATGATGGCGATGAACTCGACAGACAGCAGCAGGTCCCACGACTCTGGGGGCAGCTGACCGATGAAGGAAGCGAACAACGCCCCGGCGATGCCGGCGAGGAACGACGAGATCCCGAAGGCGATCAGCTTGTACTTGGTCTCCGGCACGCCCATCACCTCTGCGGCGATGTCGCGGTCACGGATCGCCTGCAGCGCGCGGCCGGTGCGCGAGCGGATGAGGTTCTTCGAGACCAGCACGGTCACGGCCAGCAGCAGCAGGCACACCAGGTACGTCTTCTGCCCGCCGCCGATGTCGAACCACAGCCAGTGGCCGCTGTCAGCGAACGAGACGAGCGGATCTTCTTCCTTCCACAGACGCAGCTCGAGGCCTGGCCAGCTGCGCCCGGTCTCCGAGGGTCCCGAGATCTCGGGGAAGATCCGCGACAGGTGGATCCCGATGAACACCAGGCCGACGGTGGCGATGCCGAGGTACAGACCCCGGACGCGGACGGCGGCCGGGGCGACGATCATGCCGACCAGCGCCGCGCACAGGCCGGCGCCCGGCAGCCAGATCCACATCGGAAGCTCGTGGCCCCACGTGCCGCTCCCAGGGCTGCCGCCCAGGTAGACCGCCGCGTAAGCGCCCACTCCCATGAAGAACGCGTGGCCGAGCGAGACCTGCCCGGCGACACCCGTCAACAGATTGAGGCCAAGGGCGGCGATGCCGAAGATGACGGCCTGCGTGACGATCCGCAGCCAGTCCTGGTCACCGAGGAAGCGCACGAACGGCAGCTGGTTGATGACCGGCAGGTCGAATGGCAGCAGCACCATGACGGCGACGAACATCGCCATGGCCACGCGCTGGGTCCACGTGGGCAGCAGGCTCGTCTCGGAGCGGTAGCTGGTGTACAGGTTCGGACGACCCCACATGGCGGCTAGACCCTCCTGATCTCTTCCGTGCCGAAGAGACCGTACGGGCGCACGAAGAGCACCAGCAACATGACCAGGTAGGGGACCACGAGCTGGTAGCCGACGCCGAGCGTGCCTGTCGACTCGGCCAGGTAGACGCCGGCGAAGACCTCGGCCAGGCCGATTGCCAGCCCACCGATCAGCGCGCCTGGCACCGAGTCGAGGCCGCCGAGGATCACCGCCGGCAGCGCCCGGAAGGCCAGCGAGGTGAGACCGGTCTCGGCGACGCCGTTGCCGAACGGCGTCATCGAAAAGAAGATGGCCCCGAGCACGGCGAGTGCCGCACCGGCGCCCCAGGCGATGGCGAAGACCCGACCGACACGGATCCCCTGGGCCATCGACGCCTCCTGGTCGAACGCCACGGCCCGCATGGCGATCCCGGTCCTGGTCCTGAAGAACAAGAACGTGGCCACGAATGCCGCCGCAGCCGTGACGATGGCGCCGATGTAGGTCCAGTAGATGAAAGCCCCTTCGAACTCGAACCCCGTTCGCCCCCACGGGATCCGAAGGCCGCGCTGCTGGCCGATCAGGGCGTCGTTGCCGACGGTGCGCAGCACGGCCTCCAAGCCCAATGTCAGCACGGCGATGGCGAACAACGGTTCGCCGATCATCGGTCGGATGATCGAGCGTTCGATGATCAGCCCGAGCGCGATCGACATGGCCACGGCTGCCACGAGGGCCAGGCCCCACACCAGGTAGCGGTTGCTGGCCAGGTCGTCACCCAACCAGCGGGCTGGGATCCGCCAGTTGACGAGCAGCATCGACAGGAACCACGTGCCGACCAGGGCGATGGCACCCTGGGCGAAGTTCACGGCCTGGGTGGCCTTGAAGACGAGCACGAAGCTGAGTGCCAGCAGGGCATAGATCGAGCCAAGTGCCAGTCCCCTGCCGAGCGCCGTGATCAGCTTGGCCACAGTGTCGAGCCCTACGGCCGTGGCCTCATCGGTCTGGGCGATGAGCGTCGCCAGCAAGCTCATGTGTACATCTCGTCGACGAGGTCTCCGAACATGTCGCCCATGGCTCCCCGCTTCAGCTTCTGGGTAGCCGTGAGCTCCCCGTCCTCGTGGTCGAGCTCCTTCGGGATCAGCCGGAACGTCTTGACCTGCTCGACGGAGGCGAACTTCTTGTTCGTCTGGTCGACGACGCCCTGCACGAGCTCGATGACCTCCGGCTTCGACGACAGGTCGCGATAGGTGGTGTAGGTGATGTTGCGGCGCAGTGCCCAGTCGCCGACGGTGTCGTACTCGATGCCGATGAGTGCGGAGAGGAACTTCTTGCCGTCGCCGATCACCATCGCCTCACGCACGTACGGCGACGTCTTCAGGCTGTTCTCGATCTCCGAGGGCGAGATGTTCTTGCCGCCCGACGTGATGATGATGTGCTTGATGCGGTCGACGATCTTGACGTGCGTGCCGTCGACCCACACGCCGACGTCGCCCGTCATCAGCCAGCCGTCGTCCGTAAACGTCTCGGCCGTCTGCTCCGGCTTGTTCCAGTAGCCGGCGAAGTTGCCCTCGTGGCGCGTCTGGATCTCGCCCGTCTCGTCGTCGATGCGCAGCTCGATGCCGGGGTACGGCTCGCCGACCGTGCCGAGCTTCATCCGGCCGGGGAAGTTGGCCGTCGCCACCGCCGTGTTCTCGGTCATGCCGTACAGCTCGAAGACGGGGACACCGATGCCGATGAAGAACTCCAACACTTCCGGCGCGATCGCTGCAGCGCCGGACCCGGCATAGCGACAGCGACGCAGCCCGATCCGCTCCTTCAGAGCGCGGAACACGAGCACGTTTCCGATGCCGCCGATGACACGGCTGCCGAGCGTGTGGTTGCCGCCGTTGGCGACCTTCTTACGCCCGACGTACCCGGCGAGCCGCAGGCCTGCGTTGAGGAAGCGCTTCTTCACGAACGTCGCGTCGTTCGCCCGGATCTGCACGGTGGCGTGCAGCTTCTCCCAGATGCGCGGCACTGCAAAGAACAGCGTCGGTTGCACCTCGCGCAGGCTGGAGGTCACCGTGTCGATGGACTCTGCGAAGTTGAGCACGCAGCCACATGCGGCGAGGTGCCAGCCCGAGAAGATGCGCTCGGCGACGTGGCACAGCGGCAGGTACGTGACGATCTGGTCGTTGCGGTCCGGCGCCTTGGCGCCGGGGAGGCGGTCGGGCAGTCCGACGATCTTTTCCATCGCGAAGGCGGCGTTGGCGTTCGACAACATCGCGCCCTTCGGCGGACCCGTGGTGCCCGAGGTGTAGACGAGCGTCATCACATCCGTGGCCTCTGCCTCCGACATCCGCCGCTCGACGTCACCCTCGTGCGCGGCGCGGTGTTCGCGGCCGAGAGCGATGAAATCGTCCCACCGCATCAGCCGCTCGTCGTCGTAACGGCGCACACCGCGCTCTTCGACGTAGATGATCTTGCGCACCGACGCGGCTGATGCCGACGAGCTCTCGAGCACCTTGTCGACCTGCTCCTGATCCTCGGCGACGTGGACGACCGGCGTGCAGTCGCCGAGGAGATACTCCACCTCGGCGGTCGGGTTGGTTGGGTAGAGGCCGACAGTCACGGCGCGCACGGCGACTACGGCGAAATCCATGACGATCCACTGTGGTCGATCCTCGGAGTGCACCGACACCCTGTCGCCGACATCGACGCCGAGGGCGAGCAAGCCATGAGCGGCGTCGAGCATCAGCTCCCACGTGTCCGCCCACTGGTACTCCTGCCAGATGCCGAACTGCTTCTCGCGCATTGCGATGTCGGTGGGATGGTCGATCGATCGCTGCCGAGCCAGCGAGGCGATCGTGACGAACCCACTGTCCACATGCGCAGCACCTGGCGCCAAGGTCGCGGCAGTCATTTCCCCCTCGATTCGCCGATCATCCCGTTGTGGCGCCCGAAGACCGGCCTCGTCGCAGACATCCGCGCGCCAGGTGAGCGGGACTGTACCACTGGCCTCGATCGCCCCGAAAACATCGTTGAGCGCTGCAACCGGCGCGACGCACGGCAAGGGGTCGCCGTCGTGAGCGTGCCTAGCATCACGAGATGTGAGGAGCACGCGACGATGAACGTCGAGGGGGTTGGCGACGGCCTCGACGAGCTCGTCGTGGACGCTGTGTCGGTGGACGGCTACGAGCAGGTGATCCGCGGCGAGGACGCTCGCACCGGGCTCGTCGCCTACATCGCCGTGCACTCGACCGCCCTCGGTCCCGCGCTCGGCGGTGCTCGGTTCTACCCGTTCGCCGACGAGGACGCGGCGCTCACCGACGTGCTGCGTCTGGCGAAGGGGATGACGTACAAGTCGGCGGTCGCCGGCAACGACCTCGGCGGTGGGAAATCGGTCGCAATCGTGGAGCCCGACGCGAAGACGCCGGAGCTGTTGCGGTCGTTCGGTCGCCTCGTCGACTCGCTCGCCGGCGGATACATCACCGCGGCCGACGTCGGCACGAACAGCGACGACCTCGTCGTCGTCCGCGAGGTCACGCCGTACGTCGGCGGTCTTCCCCGCTCGCTCGGTGGGAGCGGCGACCCGAGCCCGATGACTGCGGTCGGGGTCCACCAGGCGATGCGGGCGGCTGCGACACACCGCTTCGGCTCGGACGATCTCGCAGGGCTCTCGTTCGTCGTGGTCGGCGTCGGCAAGGTGGGGCACACGCTCGTCGAGCTGCTGGTTGCCGACGGTGCCGACGTCACGGTTGCCGACGTCGAGGAGGCAGCGGTCAGCGCACTCGTCAACGCCTACGGCGTGTCGGCGGTGTTACCGGCTGAGGCGCACACGCAGCGATGCGACGTCTTTGCGCCGTGCGCGTTGGGTGCCGCGCTGTCGTCCGAGACGATCCCGCAGCTCGGGTGCCAGATCGTCGTCGGTGCGGCCAACAACCAGCTGGCGACGCCGGAGTGCGCCCACCTGCTGGCCGGGCGCGGGATCCTGTACGTCCCCGACTACCTCGCCAACGCCGGCGGCGTGATCAACATCGCCGAGGAGCACGGTGGGTACGACGAGCACCGGGCGAGGAGGCGAGTCGAGACGATCTACGATCGCACGCTCGACCTTTTGCGCACGGCGGACGAGGAGAACCTGGAGCCCGTCACGGCAGCGGAGGCGATCGCGATGCGACGTCTCGCCGCCGCCGCCAACGATGCGTGACGCCACCGCCGAACGCAGTCAGCGCGACGAGCGACGCGACCCCACCAACGCACGCCAGCGCGGCCGCAGCCGGTGCAGCGAGTCGCAAGGGCGGGATCGCCAGCCCCACGTCGATCTCGTTCTCCACTCGTCGGGGGAGGAAGTGCGCCGGCCACAGGCACATGGTCGCCACCGCGGCGAACGGGAGCACCACTGACCAGACGCGGTCGAGCCCAATGGCGAAGTACGTCGCGATGACGCCGAGGGCCGGCAGCAGGT
>JALZNU010000125.1 GCA_030857495.1 Actinomycetota bacterium
GTCCCGAGCAACGGCCCGATCGGCACGTTGCCCTGGTACGCCGAGAGCGGCCTGGTGTCCAACGGTGACCCCGAGCTCGCCTTCGGCCCCGTCCCAGCGGCCGACGGTTCGTTCTCGTGGGCCAACGGCCAGCGCCTCTATTACGCCAACATCGCCACCAAGCTCGATCCCAATGCGTTCCGCGGCGAGGGTGCGATCGCCGTCTCCCGCACGGACAACGTCGCTGCGGCGGCGAACAACGTCAAGAGCGCGTGGAAGCGGCCGGTGATCGTCACCCGCCAGAACAGCGCGCTGTTCAGCGACAAGGAGCAGATCTGGGCTGACAACGCCGCGAGCAGCCCGCACTTCGGCAACGTCTACGTGTGCAACGTCGGCTTCCGCGGCGCCGCCGGCAGCGAGCCGGTGCTGCTCGCCCGCTCGACCGACGGCGGCGACACGTGGCGCACCCGCCAGCTCACAGCGGCCACGAACAACAACCAGACGGGCGGTCGCCAGGGATGCGCCATCCGCACGGACAGCGACGGCACGGTCTACGTCGTGTTCGAAGGCTTCGACAAGCAGCGCAACACCGGCGTGTTCTTCCAGACACGCTCGTTCGACGGCGGTGCCAACTTCGAGCGTCCGCGGGCGATCGTCGCCATCGCCGGCATCGGTCAGTTCGACCCCGCCCAGGGCCGGTTCACCATCGACGGCGTCGCCGGCGCCCGCACCAACACCTTCCCGAGCATCGACATCGCCAACGGCGCGCCGAGCGGGACCGACGCCACCGACCAGGTCGTGATCACGTGGTCCGACGACCGCGCCGGGACGAACCAGGAGAAGGCGTACCTGATCCGCTCGAACAACCGCGGCCGCTCGTACTCGGCACCCGGTGTCGTGTCGGCGCCTGGCGACCGGGCCAACCAACCGGCCGTCGCCATCTCTCCCGACGGCGGCGACGTCTACATCGTCTACAACGCCTGGCTCGACCCATGGCGGTCGACCACGTCCACGCCTCGGCGCATGCTCGGCGTCGTGCACCACGTGCGCCCGAACAACACGTGGACGTCACTGCACCGAGGCGCCGTCGGCGATGGCCGCGCCGCAAGCAGCAACGGGCTGACGTCCGCGTTCCTCGGCGACTACAACTACGCCGTGGCGACACGCGACTATGGCGCCGCCGTGTGGAACGACATGCGCGACGGGGCGGTCTGCCCGGCGATCAATGCCTACCGACAGGCCTTCGTCGAGGACGTGACGAGCGGTGGCGCCACGCCGATCGTCGCCGACCGACCACGCGACCGCGCCGCGGCCAGCGAGGTGCCCAACGCCCATTCGTCGGCCATTCGACCTGGCCCGAACAATGACTGCGTGCAGGGCACGCCCGTGTCGTTCGGCAACTCCAGCATCTACGGCGGCGCCTACCAGGACCCGACGCCGTAAGGAGGCAAGCCGACGGCGGGCCTCATCGTCATCGGCGTGTTCGAACCCGCAGCTTCGTCATTCCTTGATCTGGTGGTCCGACTGGATCGCCGGGTTTGGATGCGTCAGCCGATGTCGTGTTCGAGTTCGAGCTCGCCGCCGATGTAGGCGGTCGCAACGTCACGTAGCCGCATGTTGTGGTTCCGGGAGTGATTGCGAAGTGCCTGCCACGCGACGGTCATGTCGACGTGCGCGCGCTCGGCGTAGATCCCCTTGGCCTGCTCGATCACGATGCGTGAGTCGAGCGCCGTCTGGAGTTGGTCGCTCAACACGTTCGCTTCCTGCAACGTCCGTTGCTGGATGATCCCGATCGTCGCGGTGTCGGCGAGTGCCTGCGCGACACGGACGTCAGCGGGCGCCAGCGCGTTATGGGACTTGCCGAACAGGTTGAGCCCGCCGACGACCTCGCTTCGAAGTCGCATCGGCAAGGCATAGACCGAGGCGAACTCGCCGGCCATCCGCTCGCCGAACAGCGGCCACCGCCGACTGATCTCTTCCGTGCTGTCGGCGTGGACCTGTGTGCCGCCCTGGATCGCGTCGAGGCACGGTCCCTGCGAGTTCTGGAGCTGGAAGAGTTCGATCAGCCGGCCCTGCTCGTTCGACGCGGCGACGACGTGCAGCGCGCCGCGAGCGTCGCGCAGCAGTAGTCCGCTGGCGTCCACCGAGAACAGATCGACGCTGCGATGGCAGAGCCTGTCGAGGAAGTCGATGAGGTCGAAGTCGGCGACCAGGGTGTCGGCGACCTCGACGAAGGTCTCGGCAAGCGAAGCTCGCTGATCCACGATGTGCTCCTCGTGTGGCGGATGGGCGTGTGCCGGGTCGCCGACCTGCGGGAGCCGACCGGCCCGATGTTAGCTTCGGTCGGCCTCGCCGTCGGTGCTGAAGCGAAGGCGTCGGGCCACGATGTCGGTGGCGACGTCTCGCGGTCGCCGCTCGCTGGCAAAGGCGTGGGCGCGCAGCCGGATGAGTGCCTCGTCGACGAGTACACCCAGCTGGACGCTGAGCATCCCGCTTGCCTGGTGGACCGTCCAGTCCTCGCCCATGTCGTCGAGCACGGATGTCGAACCCGACGGATGGGTCCGCGTGGGCGCCACGAGGAGGAGTCGGGTGAGCGCCTCGGCGATGCCGAAGGCACGCTCGACATCGGCAAGTTCGCCCGATTCGCTGCGGTGGAGGGTCAGTGCGCCAAGGCTGACGCCGTCGGCGTGCAGCGGAAGTCCGAACACCGCACGGGCGCCGGCGGCGAGCGCCTCCGAGCCGTAGAGCGGCCAGCGCGATGAGTGCTCGAGGTCGGGCTCCGCGACGGCGCCGTGGTCGGCGACGGCGTCGGTGCCGGGCCCCTCGTTCGTCGTGCGCTCCAATTCTTCGAGGCGACGCGCGACGTCGTCTGATGCAGCGACGACACCGGTCTGTCCTGCGCCGTGGAGCGCAACGGCGGCGCCGGCCACATCGAGCGCGTCGGGGGCCTGATCACAGAGACGTCGGACCAGCTCGCCTGGATCGACGTCGTCGGTCACCGTGTGCTCGGCGAGCAGCTTGGCGAGCACGCCGTCGGCCATCAGTCGGCCGCTGCTACAACGGACATCGCGACGACACCTCCCAGGCTCCCTTTGGCGCTTGCACCGAGGGACCGGGGTGGCAAGTTGCGAATTGACTTGATCGCAACCGTACCACGATGTCGCCGACGCCGGGCTGGTGGTATGTTCGGGTTCGAACGACTTGTCGCCCAGGACCCTCGGTACGCAAGCCACATGACGTGACCCCGGAGGTTCGCATGTCCGCATTGCCCGAGACCGAGGAATCCGTCGACACGCTTCCCGCGTTGTTCGACCTGCTGACCATCGCCTGCGACATTCACCCCACCGAGGCGCTCGCACGGGTCACGATGCGCGGTGCGCTCGACGCATCGACTGCGTCAGCTGCGACTGCGGCGCTTGCCGACCTAGCGGCCTGCCGCTATGTCGAGATCGATGTCAGCGCGCTGTCGTTCTGCGATGCAGCGGGGCTCGGTTGCTTCGTGGCAGCGAGCCGCCAGTGCGTGTTGCATCCCCGAGCGGTCGTCCTCGTCGACCCGGCACCTCAGATGACGCGGTTGCTCGAGTTGACGAACCTCACCCGCCTGACGGATGACAGCGGGGTGTGATCGGCCGCGGTTTGCGGCTGTTCGACAACGGGTAGCGTCGCTGGAAGCGAGTGGTACTGCACATTGTTCGCTCCGGCTCCAGTCACTCGGCCGACGACCTCCGACCGCCGGCGGAGGACGACGTGCCGAGGAGACAAGATGACGTCGACACTGGAGCGTACGGCTCCCCCTGCCGTTGTGCCGGATGGCTCGGCAGTTGGAAGGAACGACGAGGACGCAGCCGTCGAGCAGCCGCCAAGCACGGTCGCCAAGGTGGCCACCGCGCGCATCGTCGGGATCCCCGTCGCCGCCCTGTTGGCGAGCATTGAGCTGCGCGTGAGATGAGGAGTCGAGACTCGTGACCGAACTGTCTCCTCGGCTCGAGCACACCGCGTTCGCTTCTCTCTACGACCGGATCGCTCCGCTCGTGTACGGCATCACGCGGCGGGTGCTGCGAGATCCGCTGAGGGCGGAACACGTGACCCGAGATGTTCTCGTCGAGTTGTGGCGCCAAGCCGACCGATACGACGAGACGAGAGGCAGCGTCGAGACGTGGGCGACGACCGTCGCCCACCGTCGTGCAGTCGAGGCCGTGCGCCTCGAGCGGCGCCCGCAAGGCCAGGAGGCTCGAGTGGCGGGCGCTCTGGCGGACGAGGATTGCGACGATACTGCGCTCGACGCCGCACAACGTCACAACCTGCACCAGGCGCTCGACGGACTGCGACATCCGCAACGCCAAGCGATCCAACTGGCCTTCCTCGACGGCATGACGCAGAGCGAGATCGCGTCGATGCTCGAGGTTCCCGTCGGAACTGTCAGTTCGCGCATTCGAGACGGACTCCTCTCCCTCCGTGACGATGCAGGTCTGCGATGACCTTGGCCAACCGGAATGAACGGATGCTTGGCATCGAGAGTGCACACTCATCGGCTCGCTGTGGAAGGACGAGGAGAAGGACGACTCGACCGCTGTCGCCGACGCGAACGGCACCCGCCAGGCCCGCGTGTCACCGTCCCACGAGTAACGAGCCGCACCGATAGGCGCAGGTCCAACCCGAGACCGCGATCGCCAACCGTCCGCACGAGGGCGAGGTTGTCGCCGGACCCACCGGGCGACACGGACACAAACGCACGCGCGGGACGTTCCGCCAGACTGGGACGATGCGATCGAGTGGCTCGACCCGAAGCGGGCGGCGATGAGCTCGCGAGGGGTGACGCGGTGCGCGCTGGCGGCGGTCCTCTTCGGCATCTCGGCGCCGATCGCGACACAGCTGGCCGGCGATCTCGGTGCGTTCAGCCTTGCCGGTCTGCTCTACGTCGGCGCCGCGATCGCCGTGCTGCCGGTGTTGGGTCGCACCCCGCCATCACGATCGACGGTGCGGCGTGCCGCACCCCGACTTGCAGTTGCCGTGGTCATCGGCGGCGCGGTGGGTCCGGTACTGCTGGCTGCGGGCCTGAGCTACGTGTCGGGAGCGACGGCATCGTTGTCGCTGAACCTCGAGCTGGTGTTCACCGCGATCGTCGCCGCGGTTGTCTTTCACGAGCACATCGGACGGCGCGTGGCCGCGGGCACGGCGCTCGTCGTGGTGGCCGGCCTGGTGCTGGCGTGGTCCGAGAGCACGGACCTGCGCTGGGGCGTCGTGCTGATCGCCGGCGCGTGTCTGTGTTGGGCCGTCGACAACTGCGTGACTGCTGCCTTGGACGACCTCGCGCCGGCGCACATCACGTTCGCCAAAGGCGTGGTCGCCGGCGGCGCAAACCTGCTCATCGGGGTCGTCCTCGACGGCGGACCGCCGGTCGGACCGACGCTGTGGGCGCTGGTCGTCGG
>JALZNU010000014.1 GCA_030857495.1 Actinomycetota bacterium
CGGTCACGTCGAACGGCTCGCATACGGTCCGGCGTCTGGTCTCGCCCGCACTGCGGACGGAACTGTCGTGGTCGGTTCGGCGTGGGCTCGCGAACCCGCCTACTGGAAGCGCTACCGGGGTGGAACGGTCCCGCAGCTGTGGATCGACCGAGCCGGCAGCGGGCGCTACGAGCGGCTGCTCGCCGACCTCGACGCCGGGCTGACGTGGCCGATGTGGCTCGACGGTCGCATCGCCTTCGTCAGCGACCACGACGGCGTCGGCAACGTGTGGTCGGTCGATGCCGATGGTGACGACCTGCGAGCCCACACGCACCACAGCGCCGACGACGGCTACGTGCGCACGGCAAGTACCGACGGCACACGCATCACGTACCACGCGCTCGGCGACGTGTTCGTGATGGACACGCTGGAGACCGAACCTCGTCGCCTGCCGATCACGCTCGGCGGTGCGCTCGCGAGCCGCGACCGCCGGCGCCTCGTGACCGACCACGAGGTCGCATCCGCACGTCCGACCCACGACGGCGCCGGGGTCGTCGTGCAGGTGCGCGGACAGGCCTTTCATCTCACCACCCGGTCGGGTCCGGCGAGAGCGTTGGCCGCAACGGCCGGCGTCCGCGTCCGCGACGCCCAACCGCTCGGCGCCACGCCTCGCAGCGTCCACGTCAGCGACGCGTCCGGCGACGACGCGATCGAAGTTGTCACCATCGACGGGACCGAGGCGCCCGGCGTGCTTGCAGCCGGGAACCTGGGCCGGGTGCTGTCGATGACGGCGGCTCACGACGGCAGCACCGTCGCGGTCGTGTCGCACGACGGCAGGATTCTCGTCATCGACGTGGAGTCGGGCGACGTCGACGAGGTCGGCCACGGCACTCGAGGCGAGCCGACCGGGCTCGCCTACTCCCCCGACAGCCGTTGGCTCGCCTGGTCGCAACCGAGCGGACGTCAGTTCGCCCAGCTGCGTGCCGTCGACCTCTCCGCCGCGCCGGGCGCCCGCTCGTCGGAGGCACTCACGAGCGGACGGTTCGTCGACACGGAGCCTGTGTTCACCGGCAACGGCGACCATCTCGCCTTCTTGTCGACGAGGACGTTCGATCCGATCTACGACCGGTACGTCTTTGCGATCGGCATCCCCAGCGGCACACGCCCTTGGCTGTTGCCGCTGCGGTCGACAACCCCGTCACCGTTCGGCCCAAGCGTCGAGGGTTGGTCTCTGCGTGATCCGGCGGTGCAACCGCCGCCAGCCGAAGGCGAGGGCGAACGGCCGCCGGCCGCACCGACACCGCCCGCAGCGGGACCACCACCGCCGGTCGAGATCGACGTCGACGGGATCGAGGAGCGCGTTGTGGCAGTCCCGGTCGCGGCCGGCGAGTACCGCTCGCTGCGCGTTGCAGACACGGCGCTCCTGTGGCTCCGCGTGCCCGTTCACGGCGTGCTCGGCACCGCAGCGGCCGCCGACCGACCGCCGCGCCCTGCGCTCGAGCGCTACGACCTCACGGCGCGCAAGCACGACGTGCTCCGCGACGAGGTCGACGGGTTCGAGGTCACCGGCGACGGCGGCTACGTGCTGCTGCGCGACCGCGACAAGCTGACCGCCGTCCCCTCGGACCGCAAGGTGCCCGACGACGACCCGTCACGCGTCGACGTCGACCTCACCCGCATCCACGCCGAGCTCGAGCCCGTCGCCGAGTGGCGACAGATGTTCGACGAGACCGTTCGCCTGATGCGCGACCACTTCTGGCGCGACGACATGGGCGGCACCGACTGGGACGCCGTCGCAGCGCGCTATCGGCCGCTCGTCGAGCGTGCCGGCGGCCACGACGACGTCGTCGACCTGCTGTGGGAGACGGTCGCCGAGCTGGGCACGTCGCACGCCTACGTGATCCCGCCCGACGATGCGTCGGCGCCCGAGGATGTGCAGGGCCTGCTCGGGGCGGACCTCGTGGTTGCCGACGACGGCACGTGGTCGATCGCCACCATCCTGCCCGGCGAGTCGTCGGATCCCCGGGCGGCATCGCCGCTGCGCGCCGCGGGCGTCGGCGCCGAGCCGGGCGACGTCGTCACCGAGGTCGGCGGCAAGCCGGTCGATCCGGTGTTCGGGCCGGGACCCGGACTCGTGGGGACTGCGGGCTCACCGACCGAGCTGACGCTGCAGCGAGGCGATGAGCGTCGCCGGGTGGTGGTCGTGCCACTCGCGGACGACGAGCCGCTGCGCTACCAGGCATGGGTCGCCGACCGCCGGCGCTACACGGCCGAACGCACGGGCAGCCGCGTCGGCTACCTCCACATCCCCGACATGATGGCCGAGGGATGGTCGCAGCTGATGCGCGACCTGACGCTCGCCATTGACTGTGAGGGCATCGTGGTCGACGTCCGCTACAACCGCGGCGGCCACCTCAGCCAGCTCGTCGCCGAGATGCTCGCGCGGAGGATCTACGGCTTCCAGTTGGGACGGCACGCCGGCACGTTCACGTACCCGGATCACGCGCCCCGTGGGCCGCTCGTGTTCGTCGCCAACCAGTGGTCGGGCTCAGACGGCGACATCATCACCGCCATGGCGCAGGAGATGGGGATCGGCCCCGTCGTCGGCGTGCGAACGTGGGGTGGTGTCGTCGGCATCGACGGCCGGTTCACGCTCGTCGACGGCACGTCGGTGACACAGCCCCGCTACGCAACGTGGATCCGCAATCGCGGCTTCACCGTCGAGAACCACGGCGTCGACCCCGACATCGAGGTGGCGATGACGCCGTCGGACTGGGTCGCCGGAGCGGATCCCCAACTCGACAGAGCAATCGACGAGGTCCTGTCGCTCCTCACGCAGCACCCTGCGATCGAACCGCCGGAGGTGCCGTGATGCCCCGTTCCCCGGCTCGGACTTCCTGGGATCGCGACACGTTGCCCGAAGGCGTCGAGAAGCGCGACGCGGTGCAGCAGATGTTCGACGCCATCAGCCCCCGCTACGACCTCGTGAACCGTGTCATGACGTTCCGGCTCGACATGCGCTGGCGACGCATCGCCGTCGACTCACTGCGGCTCCCACCATCGAGCGTCGTCGTCGATCTCGCGTCCGGGACCGGCGATCTCTGCGTCGACCTCGCTGCCCGTGGCCACCGTCCGATCTCGGTCGACCTGAGCATCGGCATGCTGCGCAACGACCGCAGCGGCGCGCCCCGCGTGCAGGCCGACATCCTCGTGCTGCCGTTCGGTGACGCCGCCGTCGACGGTGTCACGTGCGGTTTCGCGTTGCGCAACCTCGTCGACCTCGACGCCTTCTTCCTCGAGCTTGCGAGGGTCCTGCGACCAGGCGGCCGCATCGCGCTGCTCGACGTCGGCATCCCCGCCAATCCGCTGCTGCGGCTCGGCAAGGCCGTCTACTTCGGTCATGTCGTGCCCCGCATCGGCGCCCTGCTGTCCGACGGGCCGGCGTACCGCTACCTGCCGAGATCGGTGGCGTACCTGCCACCACCCGAGTCGCTCGTGTCGATGCTGGACGGCGCCGGCTTCGACGACGTGCGCCACCGCCGGCTGACGGGCGGTCTGACCCAGATGCTGGAGGGGACGCGACACCGATGAGGGCCGTGACACGACCGTTGCCGGAGGTCAACGACGGTGTCGTCGATCTCAACGACGTCGCCGGCGCCGACGGTTCGCTCTTCGTCCGAGACGGGATCGGCGTTGCCGGTCAGGGCGAGGCCGCACGAGTGCCTGCCGACGATGCCGTCGAACTGCTCGCGTCCATCGAGCACGACGGCGTCGGCGGCGCGGACGGTGCGCCCGGCGTGGGACCGGTCGCGATCGGGTGCCTGCCGTTCCGCCCGGGCGCGGACGCCATGCTGCTCGTGCCGCAGCGAGTCGTCCGCAAGGATGCGCACGGCGATGCGTGGGTCACCGACGTGTTTGGCGACGGCGAGCCCGTCACCGCCCGCGGTCCCGTCGCCGTCGCCGGTGCTCCTGGACCCGAGCACGGCACGTACCGCATCACACCGGCCGTTGACGTGCAGCACTACCTCGACGCCGTCGAGGCCGCCCGAGCGGCAGTCCGGCGAGGCGACATCGTCAAGGCTGTCATCGCCAGGCCGATCGTCGTCGACGTCGACACCGGGATCGACGTGCACGCAGTGCTCCGTCGCCTGAAGGCGTCCTTCGGGTCGAGCTACCGGTTCTCGATCGACGGACTGATCGGCGCCAGCCCCGAGCTGCTAGTCGAGGTCGACGGCGACGCCGTGCGCTCGCACCCCCTCGCCGGCACCGCCCCCGTCACGGGCGACGTCGCCAACGACGACGCCGTCGCGGCGGCGCTCATCGAGAGCACGAAGGACCAGGTGGAGCACCGGGTCGTGATCGACGTCGTGCACGACACGTTGCTGCCGTGGTGCAGCTACCTCGACTGGGAGCCCGAGCCCTCGGTCATCAGGGTCGCCAATGTGCAACACCTCGGCACGCTGATCGAGGGGATGCTGTCGCGCCCGCGACCGTCGGTCATCGAGTTGGCCCGTGCGCTGTCGCCGACCCCGGCGCTCGGCGGCCATCCCCGCTGCGAGGCACTGGCGCTGATCGACGCGGTGGAGGGCTTCGACCGCGAGCGGTACGGCGGCGCCGTCGGCTGGACGGATGCCGCAGGCAACGGCGCGTGGGCCGTCGCAATCCGCTGTGCCGAGCTCGCCGGCGATCGTCGCTCTGCACGACTCGTGGCCGGTGGCGGCATCGTCGCCGACAGCGACCTCGCCGCCGAGCTGGCCGAGACGCAGGCGAAGTTCCAGGCGATGCTGTCGGCGCTGATCCGCGCCTGACGCGCTGCGGCGCCTCAGTCCAGATTCGACCCGGTTCAGCGCAGTGCGGCCGCGACGGCGTCGTGGAGCGCGGCGTGGGCGGCGACGTTGGCGGCGCGGGTCGTGACGACCCTGGTCAGTGACGGTCCGCAGCCGGCGATGCGGTTCACGAGCGCGTCCGCCGTCGTCACGGTGGTGGCATCGAGCCCGTGGGCGGCAGCGACGGCCGTGATGTCGCTGCCGTGCGGCGTCCCGAAGAGCAGCTCGAACGTCTGCTGGTCGAGACCCGATGCCTGCGGGAGGAACGAGAAGATTCCACCGCCGTCGTTGTCGACGACGACGATGCGCAGGTCGGTGCCGCGGCGAGCGAGCGCCGTGAGCGCGCCGGCGTCGTGGAGGAAGGCGAGGTCGCCCAGCACCACGACGACTGCCCGCCCGGTGGCGAGGGCGATGCCGATCGAGGTCGACATCGTGCCGTCGATCCCGTTCGCGCCGCGGTTGGCGTGTGCTCGTGCACGCCGGCCGCCGTACCACTCGAGGTCGCGCACCGGCATCGACGAGGCGACCACCAGCTCGGCGTCGTCGGGTAGACCGTCGGCGACTGCTCTCGCCACCCCGGGCTCGGTCAGTTCGCTGGAGCGCGCGAGTTCGTCAGTGATCGCCTGCTCGGCGCGCTGATCGCCGTGGCGCCAGCGAGCCATCCACGGCGTCCCTGAGGCACCTCGCAGCTGGCTCGACACGGCACCGAGCGCATCGGGCGGCAGTCGGAGAGCGACGTCGAGCCCGGGATCGATGACACCGGGACCGCCCACCTGCACCACGGTGGGTCCTGCCGCCGCGATCCACTCCGCGAGCACTCTCGACGCCGGCGGTCGCCCGACGCGCACGACGACGTCGGGGCGGTGGTCGGCGGCGAACCCAGGGTGTCGCAGGAGCGAGTCGAACGCGGTGACGGCCTGGTCGAGCGACCGTACGCCCGAGCACGGATCGGCCAGCACCGGCCAGCCGCTGGCCGCGGCGAGCGCGGCGACGTCGTCGTTCGCGACGCCCGCGCGCCCGCCGGCGACGATGACGCCGCGCTGGCGATCGAGCAGCTCGACGACGGCCGCCGGCGGGGGTTCGTGCGCGATGTCGATAGAGCCGCTGCGCGGGCTCGGCTTCTCGGACGGGCCCGACCCGGCGAGCGGCGACGGGAGGTCGCCGGGCGTGCCGACGAGCGGCTCGCGGAACGGCAGATTGAGGTGTACGGGTCCGGCCTCGCCGGACTCCCTGCCGCAGGCGATTGCCAGTGCCCGCCGGGCGAGCGACCGCCAGCTCGTGCTTGCGGCGTCGTCGGGGACGCCAGGATCGTGGAACCAGCGCGCCGAGCCGCCGTAGAGGTTCGTCTGCACGATCGTCTGCGATGCGCCGACGTCACGCAGCTCGGGTGGGCGGTCGGCCGTCAGCACGAGCATCGGCACCGCCGACGACGCAGCCTCGACCACTGCAGGGTGGAAGTTGACCGCCGCCGTGCCACTCGTGCACAGCAGGATCGCCGGGACACCGCCGACACCGACCCCGAGGGCGCAGAACGCAGCCGCGCGTTCGTCGTGGAAGACGTGCAGCGTGACGTCGTCGCGCGCCGCCAGCGCGAGCGCCATCGGGGTGCTGCGCGAGCCGGGGGCGACGACGGCATGCGCCACACCGCGGCGCGCCCACTCGTCCACGAGCGTGGCGCAGAACGTCGCCTGCACAGTCACGGGCGCCGACGCTACGCCGTCAGATCGCCTCCGTGACAGACTCGCACGCTCATGGTAACCAGCAACGCCGACCGCCTCGCCTCGGTCGTGTCCCGCGCGCTCGGCGTCGACGTCCCGATCCGGATCCGCGCCTGGGACTGCAGCGAACATGGCCCTCCCGACGCGCCGACGGTGGTCGTGCACTCACGGCGCGCTCTTCGACACCTCGTCTGGCAGCCCGGCGAGCTCGGGCTCGCCCGGGCGTACGTGTCGGGCGATCTCGACATCGAGGGCGATCTCACCGACGCGCTGCGGAGCGTCTGGACTGCCGGCGCAACCCGCCCGGGTCCGCGGCGGCTGGTCGGCGCGCTGGCACCGATGGTGCGCCTCGGTGCGCTCGGCCGCCGTCCGTCACCGCCTGCCGCGGAGGCTCGCCTCGGCGGCGCGTTGCACACCCGTGAGCGCGATCGTGCCGCGATCTCGCACCACTACGACCTCTCCAACGAGTTCTACGAGCTGCTGCTCGACGACTCGATGGCGTACTCCTGCGGCTACTGGACGAACGGTGGCAGCAGCGACGGTCCCGGTGGACTCGCCGCTGCGCAGCGCGCCAAGCTCGACCTCGTCTGTCGCAAGCTGGCACTCACGGCGGGCGCGCACCTCGTCGACATCGGGTGCGGCTGGGGTTCGCTGACGCTCCACGCCGCGCAGCACTATGGCGCCAGGGTCACGGCGGTCACGCTGTCGAGCGAGCAGCGTGACTTCGTGGCCACCCGCGCTGCCGAGCGCGGCGTCGCTGATCGTGTCGACGTCTCGCTCACCCACTATCGCGACCTCGACGTCACGTCGGCCGACGCCGTCGCCACGATCGAGATGGGCGAGCACGTCGGCAGCGCCGAGTACGCGCACTTCGCGACGACGATCCACTCACTCCTGCGCCCCTGCGGGCGGGCGCTCGTGCAACAGATGTCACGGACCGACGTGGCACCGGGTGGCGGCCCGTTCATCGAGACCTACATCGCACCCGACATGCACATGAAGCCGCTGCACGAGACGATCGGCCACCTCGAAGAGGCACACCTCGAGATCCGTCACGTCGAGGCGATGCGCGAGCACTATCCGCGCACGGTGGCGGCGTGGGCTGAGAACCTCGAACGGCGATGGCGCGACGCCGTCGACCTCGTCGGCGAACAGGTGGCGCGGGTGTGGCGGCTCTACCTCGCCGGCGGGGCGCTGTCGTTCGAGCAGAACCGGATGGGCGTCGATCAGGTGCTTGCGGTGCGACCCGACGAGCACGGCGACTCCGGCATGCCGGCGACGCCCGCCGAGTGGGCGCACGGCCAGCAGCCACAGGAGGCGAGCCGATAGGCGAGCCGACCAATCATCACGGTGCATTGATTCGGCTGCATCGCAGCCGAACTGAAATCGTGAGGCAGCGCAGTGGCGACCTGTCCCTCAAGTCCTTAGAGTTGCCGTATGCGCGTGGACATCTGGTCCGACGTGGTGTGCCCATGGTGCTCCATCGCCAAGCGGCGCTTCGACGCCGCGGTGGCCGAGGTCGGCCTCGACGTCGACGTGCGCGCCCGCGCCTTCCAACTCGACCCCTCGGCGCCGCCCGGCACCACGACGACGGTGCTCGAGGCATACGAGCAGAAGTTCGGCGGAGCCGATCGATCGCGCCACCTCGTCGACAAGCTGACGGCCGCTGCGGCCGCAGAAGGCATCGAGTTCCACCTCGACCGGGCGCTGAGGGCCAACACATTCACCGCCCACCGCCTCATCTGGTGGGCCGGTCGGCCCGGCAACGACCTCGACCAGGACGCCGTCCACGCGGCGCTGATGGAGGCGCACTTCCGTGACGGCCGCAACATCGCCGACACCGAGGTCCTCGCCGACGTCGCCGTCACCCTCGGAGCGGACCGCGATGGCGTCGAGGCGTTCCTCGCCGGCGACGGTGGCGTGTCCGCTGTCGACGGCGACCTGGAGGAAGCCGCCGAACGTGGCATCACCGCGGTCCCGACGTTCGTCGTCGACGACACGTGGGCCGTCCCCGGCGCCCAGGATCGCGACGTGTTCGTCAAGGTCTTGCGCAAGCTCGCAGCGAAGACGGCTTCCGTCTGACGTGCTCGCCTCGCAGTCGCGTGGCCACGGCGAGCGCCTCGTGCTGGTGCACGGCTTCACCCAGACGGCCCGCTCGTGGGACGCGATCGCCGAGACGCTGGCCCGCCACCACGAGGTGGTCACCGTCGACGCACCCGGCCACGGCGAGTCGGGGCATGCCGACGTCGACCTCCACGAGGGCGCGCGACTGCTCGTCGGCGTCGGCGGCGAGGCGACATATGTCGGCTACTCCATGGGTGGCCGGATGTGCCTCCATGCCGCCGTCGACGCCCCCCACGCAGTCCGTCGGCTCGTCCTGATCGGGGCATCACCGGGTCTCGACGACGACGCCGAGCGGTCACGGCGACGGGACGACGACGAACGGCTCGCCACCCACCTCGAAGCCGAGGGCATCGACCGCTTCCTCGACGACTGGCTCGCGCTCCCCCTGTTCGCCGGCCTCGACGAGGCGTCGGCTGGTCGAGACGACCGCCGGGGCAACGACGCCGCGTCGCTCGCAAGCAGTCTCCGCGCCAGCGGGACCGGGGCGCAATCCTCGCTGTGGCCGGCCCTGCACGAGATTCGCTGCCCTGTGCTGCTGCTCGTCGGCGAGCACGACGACAAGTTCGCGGCGATCGCCGACGGCATGGCCGAGCGGATTCCCGACGCAACGGTCGAAGTCGTCGCCGGGTCAGGCCACAGCGTGCACCTCGAACAGCCGCAAGAGTTCCTCGAACGGCTGCAGGCGTGGCTCGATCGTCATCCCCCGAGCGCCAGCCCGACGGTGGCGAGCGCGCCGTAGGCGAGCTGCAGGCGCCCCGTGGCGCCGAGCGCGGCGACGAGCGTCATCCCTGCGTCACCTCGCCAGACACGCCGAACCGGGTCGACGGCGGCCACCACTGCCACCGCGGCGATGGCCACGGGCGGACGATCGAGCGCGGCGGGGACGAGCAGGGCGAACGGCACTACCGCGAGCGCGACGAAGCCGCGGCGCGTCGTGGCGTCGCCGACACGCACCGCCAGCGTGCGCTTCCCCGACGCCGAGTCCGTCGGGATGTCACGGAGGTTGTTGACGACGAGAAGCGCGCAGGCGAGGGCGCCGACGGCGCAGCCCATCAGCACCGAGAGGCCGGTCACCCGTTCGGCGACGGCGAACGTCGTTCCGGACGTGGCCACGAGACCGAAGAACACGAAGACGAACAGCTCGCCGAGACCGAGGTAGCCGTAGGGACGGGGACCTCCCGTGTAGCCCCACGCCGCGGCGAGCGCAGCGGCACCCACGGCGAGCAGCCACCACGACGTGAGCGCAGCGAGCACGAGACCCGCGACGGCGGCGGTGCCGAGTGCCAGCAACGCCGCCTGCCGCACCGCACCCGGTGACGCCATGCCGGACGCGACGAGGCGGACCGGTCCGACGCGGTCGTCGTCCGTGCCACGCACACCGTCGCTGTAGTCGTTGGCATAGTTGACGCCGACTTGCAGCGACAGGCTGACGCCAAGTGCGAGCACGGCGCGCCACCACGCCGGCTCGCCGACACCGACTGCGCACGCCGCACCGACGGCGACGGGCACCACGGCGGCTGGAAGGGTGCGCGGCCGGGCGCCAACGATCCATCGATGCACAGGTGCGCCATGATGGAGCCGATGGACCGCGAGCGCCAACCCGGCCGGCGCCGGCGCACCGGGCGCCTCGTCGCGATCGACATGCCAGGTGGTCCTCAGTTCGTCGCGATGCTGTTGCGTGTGTGGGATGCGGGCGATGCCGCCTTTGTCGTCGACCGGCGCGACCCGCCCGCTCGGGCGAACGCCGTGCTCGACGCGATGGCGCCATCCGCCGTCATCGACGAGCACGGCGAAGAGTCGGCGCGCACCGGCGGGCGCCCGATCGAGCCCGGGGACGCACTCGTCGTCGCGACGAGCGGCACGACCGGTTCGCGCAAGGGTGTCGTCCTGACCCACGCCGCCGTCGCCGCCTCAGCAGCGGCCACGGGCGTTCATCTCGGCGTCTCTTCGACGGATCACTGGCTCGCCTGCCTTCCACTCGCGCACATCGGCGGCTTGTCCGTCGTGACGCGAGCGCTGCACCTCGCGACGCCGCTCACGGTGCTCGACGGGTTCGACGCCGACGCCGTGATGCGCAGCGAGGCGACCCTCGTGTCACTCGTCCCGACGGCGCTGGCGCGTGTTGACGCCGATCGGTTCCGTGTCGTCCTCCTCGGCGGCTCGGCACCTCCCGCCGTGGTACCTCCCAACGTCGTCACGACGTACGGGATGACCGAGACGGGCAGCGGCATCGTCTATGACGGCGTCCCGCTCGACGGTGTCGACGTGCGGGTCGACGAACGGGGCGCGATCGCCGTCCGCGGCGCCACGTTGCTGCGGGCGTACCGCGACGGCAGCGATCCGTTCGTCGACGGATGGTTCCCCACCGGTGACGTCGGTGCGTGGGACGCCGAAGGCCGGCTCGTCGTACACGGTCGCGATGCCGACCTCATCATCTCCGGCGGCGAGAACGTGTGGCCCTCAGAGGTGGAGGCAGCGCTGCGCCACCACCCCGACGTCGCCGCCGTCGCCGTCACAGGTCTCCCCGACCACGAGTGGGGCGCTGCCGTCAGCGCCTTCGTCGTCGCCGGCCCGGGGCGGCTGTCGCTGCGCGCGCTGCGCGAGCACGTCAAGGAGCGACTCCCGGCGCACAGCGCGCCGAGGCGTCTCTACGTCGTCGAGCGACTGCCGACGACGACGCTCGGCAAGATCGATCGGCCAGGTCTGCTCGCGCTCGCCGGCCAGATTCAGCCCGAGACGCTCGAATCCGAGACGCTCAGCCCGCGCCGCTCACGCCGAGACGGTCGGTGAGGCAACCCCTGATCCGCCGTCGATCACGTACGTGTCGCCCGTGATCCAGCTCGCCTTGTCACTTGCGAGGAACACGGCGAGGTTGGCGATGTCTTCGGGCTCGCCGAGGCGCTTGGTCGGCATCACCTTTGCGAGCTGCTCGCCGAAGTTCTCCACGAGTACCGCGGCGAAGTCGGTCTTCACGAGTCCCGGTGCGATGCCGAGCACGCGCGTCGGCCCCAGCTCGCACGCCAGCTGGCGCGTGAGGTGGATCAGCGTCGCTTTCGTGAGGTTGTAGACGCCGAGTCCGAATTCGGTCCGCATCCCGCCGACCGAGGCGATGTTGAGGATTACACCGGGTCGCGCCTTCATCGACTGCTGCCAGACCTGCTGGCTCCAGAACAGCGGGCCGCGCACATTGACGTCGAACGTCTTGTCGAAACGGGCCTCGTCGACGTCGAGCGTGGCGCCGTAGTGCGGGTTCGTGGCGGCATTGTTGACGAAGATGTCAACGCTGCCGAATCGCTCGACCGTCGCTGCGACGCAGGCCGCTGCCGCCACCGTGTCGCCGGCGTTGGCGGCGAAGACGGCGGTCTCGCCCTCCATCTCGGCGGCCGCAGCCTCCAACTGCTCCTGTTTGCGGCTGCTCAGCATCACCTTCGCGCCGGACGCCGACATCTCGGTGGCGATCGCCTTGCCGATGCCCTTCGACGCACCCGTGATGAGTGCGACCTTTCCCTCGAGTGAGATCTCCATGGCCGCCGACGGTAGCTACCTGCGGTCGCCTTCTGCGTGCTCCGGCGTGTGGGCAAGAACCGGCTCATCGTCTGCGACGACGGGTTCGGGAGCGATGACGCGGACCTTGCGGATGCGGCGCCCCTCGACCTCGACGGTCACGAACTCGTAGCCGTCGTGCTCGACCTGCTCGCCCGGCTCGGGCACGTGCCCGAGCGTGCCGAACACGAACCCGCCGAGCGTGTCCCAGTCGTCGTGGGGTATGTGGACTTCGAGGTGCTCGTTGAGCTCGGAGATGGCGAGCGCACCCGACACGAGCCACTCGCGCTCGCCGACCTGCTCGACAGCTGCCTGCTCGTCGTCGTACTCGTCGACGATCTCGCCGACGAGCTCTTCGAGGCAATCCTCGAGCGTGATCAGCCCGGTGATCGCCCCGTACTCGTCGGCGACGACGGCGAGGTGGAAGTGCGCGGCCTGCATCTCGCGCATCAGCGCGCTGACGGGTTTGTTCTCGGGGATGAAGTGCACCGGTCTGGCGAGCGCGGCGACCTCTTGTCCGCCGCGACCGTTGCGCTCGGCGCCGATGAGGTCCTTCGCGTACGCGAGGCCGACGATGTCGTCGCCCTCGGGATCGGCGATCGGCATCCGGCTGTATCCGTTGGCGATCGACAGGTCGAGCGCCGTCGAGACGGTGGCGGTGGCCGGGATCATCACCATGTCGGGACGCGGCACCATGATCTCGCGAGCGACGGTGTCGCCGAACTCGATGATGCTCTCGATCAACTGGCGCTCTTCGTGCTCGATGACCTCGTCGGCGGCGGCCGCCTGGAGGATGCCCAGCAGCTCCTGCTCGCTCACGAACGGGCCCTTCTTCAAGCCCTTGCCCCTGACGATGACGTTTGTGAGGCCGATCAGCCCCCGCGAGATCGCCTGGAGGGGCGGGAATGCGACGAGCGCCCGCACCGGCTTCGCTGCGATGAGCGCGGCGCGGTCGGAGTGCAGCACGGCGTACGTCTTCGGCACGGCCTCGGCGAGCACGAAGAACACGATGACATTGAGCGCGACGCCGATGACCACACCCCACGCGCCGAACAAGCGCCCGGCGACGATCCCGGTGAGCGTCGCCTGCACCGTCTGGCACACGTTGACGGTGAGCAGCAGCGGGTTGATCCAGTGCTCGGGCTCGTCGACGAGTCGCGCCAGGCTTCGTCCCGATCCCCCGCTCTCGGACAGTGAGTTCGCCCGCGGCTTCGACATCCGCGACAGGCCCATCTCGGCGATGGCGAGGAAGGCGAGCACCAGCAGCAGCACGAAGATCACGAACAGGAGCAGCCAGTCCGTGCTCGTGGCGGCTGCGGCGACGATGACGGGGCTCATGTGCTCACGTGCTCGTGGCGGAACCCGGCAGGTGTCGGACCGTGCCAGTGGTGGCGTTCGAGGAGGGAACGCTCCTCGTCACGCATCGCGGTCGTGGTGGGTTCGTCGGCGTGGTCGCGCCCGAAGAGGTGGAGCACGCCGTGCACGACCATGAGCGCCATCTCGTCATCGACGTCGCCGGCGTGTGACGGCGCCTGGGCGTCGACGACGGCTGGGCAGATGACGATGTCGCCGACGAGACGGAGCACGCCGTCACCGGGCGAATCGGCATCGAGCGGGAACGACAGCACGTCGGTGGGTCCGTCGACGTCTCGATGATCTCGATTCAGCTCGGCGATCTCGTCGCGATCGACGAACGTCAGCGTGAGCTCGTCGTGGCAACCCTCGGCACGTGACGCAGCGCCGACGTCATCGAGGACGGCGGCAGCGAGGCGCTCCCATCGCGCAGTGTCGACCTCGATCTCGTCCTGTTCGTCGCTGCACACGACGACGACGGCGTCGGTGGCAGCGGCATGGTGAAGGCCGTCGGTACTGTCAGGATCCATTGTTGCTCGCCCGGTCGTAGGCGGCGACGATGTCGGCGACGATGCGGTGCCGCACGACGTCACCTGCGTCGAGCGTGACGAACTGCAGGCCGTCGATGCCGGTCAGCGTGCGCTGCAGCCCGGCGAGGCCGCTCTTGCCGGTGGGCACGTCGATCTGGGTGACGTCGCCCGTCACGACGACTCGCGAGCCGAACCCGATGCGGGTGAGGAACATCTTCATCTGCTCGGGCGTCGTGTTCTGCGCCTCGTCGAGGA
>JALZNU010000126.1 GCA_030857495.1 Actinomycetota bacterium
CGAGCGGTCCGACGGCGAACCGCTGCCGGTTGTCGGCTTCGTCGCCGAGCGGTTCGATGGTGGGACGCTGCATGACGAGCATGTAGTGCGTGGCCTTTCGTGCGAGTGCGAGTGCGAGTTGGGGGCTGGCGGGCGGTTACTTGGAGTACAGCTCGACGATGAGCTGCTCGCGAACGGGGATGTCGATGTGTTCGCGCTGGGGGAGATCACGAACCGTGACCTGCTTGCCACCGTCGCCTGCCTCGAGCCAGCCGACGAGGGCGCGCCCCGTGGTGTCGAGGTTGTACTGGATCTGGATCATGCCCTGGCCCTTGCGCGAGAGCGTCACGACGTCGCCCTGGCGAACGCGGTAACTGGGGATGTCGACCCGCTTGCCGTTGACCTGGATGAGACCGTGGTTGACGAACTGGCGTGCCTGGGGCCGGGTGGCGCCCCAGTTGGCGCGGAAGACGACATTGTCGAGTCGCATCTCGAGCAGGCGCAGCAGGTTCTCGCCTGTCGGGCCCGGGAGGCGGTTCGCCTCGTCGTAGGTCTTGCGGAACTGCCGCTCGAGGACGCCGTAGATGTACTTCGCCTTCTGCTTCTCCTGCAGCTGGCCGAGGTACTCGCTCGCCGTGTTGCGGCGGCGGGTGCGTCCGTGCATGCCTGGAGGGAACGGCCGGCGTTCGAGGGCGCGACGACCCTTCTCGTTCTCGAAGAGGTTCGTGCCGAGTCGCCGTGACAGGCGCACCTTGGGTCCGGTGTAGCGAGCCATGAGTGCGATTACCTCCGACGCTTCGGCGGTCGGCAGCCGTTGTGCGGGACGGGTGTCACGTCCTTGATGGACAGCACCTCGATGCCGATGTTCTGGATGGATCGCACGGCAGTGTCGCGACCCGAGCCCGGGCCCTTCACCTCGATCTCGGCGCGGCGGAGCCCATGCTCCATCGCTGCCTTGGCCGCCTTCTCGGCAGCCTGTTGGGCGGCGAACGGCGTCGACTTGCGTGAGCCCTTGAACCCGACGGCGCCCGACGACGCCCATGCGATGACGTTGCCCTCGGGATCGGTGACCGTGACGATCGTGTTGTTGAACGAGCTCTTGATGTGGATCACGCCGGTGGCGACGTTCTTGCGATCGCGGCGGCGGGGCCGACGAGCGCCTTGCTTCGGGGTTGCCATCGTTACTTCCTCACGGCCTTCTTCTTGTTGGCAACGGTGCGCTTGGGCCCCTTGCGGGTGCGGGCGTTGGTGTGGGTGCGTTGGCCGCGAACGGGCAGGCCACGGCGGTGGCGGACGCCCTGCAGCGAGCCGATCTCGATCTTGCGGCGGATGTCTTGGTCGACCTCACGACGCAGGTCGCCCTCGATGCGCAGGTTCTCGTCAACGTACGTGCGGATCTGTGCGACCTCGGCGTCGGTGAGCGAGGAGACCTTCGCGTTGGGATCGAGATCGAGCGCCGCGCACACCTTGCGCGAGGTGGAGCGACCGATTCCGAAGATGTACGTGAGTGAGATCTCCAACCGCTTCTCGCGGGGGATGTCGATGCCGGCGATGCGAGCCATTCGATGCGTTCCTTCTCAGCCCTGGTGCTCAGCCCTGGCGCTGCTTGTGGCGCGGGTTCTCACAGATCACGCGGACGCGACCGTGCCGGCGGATGATCTTGCACTTCTCGCACATCGGCTTGACGCTTGGACGGACCTTCACTGGGCTGCCTGACTTACTTGTAGCGGTACGTGATGCGACCTCGGCTGAGGTCGTACGGGGTGAGCTCGACCTGGACCTTGTCGCCTGGCAGGATGCGGATGTAGTGCATGCGCATCTTGCCTGAGATGTGCGCCAGCACCGCATGGCCGTTCTCGAGCTCTACTTTGAACATCGCGTTCGGCAGTGACTCGACGATCGTGCCCTCGAGCACGATCGCATCCTCTTTCGGCTTCGGCAGGGGAGTCTCCTCGATCGGTTGGACTGGTTTTCACCCGCCACGAGACGGGTAACGGCGCGCAGGGCCGACTTTCGAGGTTATCGGCCGTTCTCGAGACTCACTCACCCCTGCCGGGTACACGAAACCGCAGGCCAGGCGCGCGCGTTGGCGGTCATCTTCGCGAGCGCTCGATCACCTCGGTGAGCGCACCGAACACCTGGTCGGGGGTCTGGGTCCCGTCGACGACGACGAGACGGCCGTCGTCGCCGTAGAACTGGATGAGGGGCGCCGTCTGCTCCTCGTAGAGGTCGAGCCGGCGATGCACGGCGTCGGGTGTGTCGTCGTCGCGCTGCATCACGTCGCCACCGCACACCTCGCAGATCCAGGGCTGCTTCTCGCGCCCGGTGGCGGTGTAGTTCGTGCCGCAGTCGCGACAGACGCGGCGCGCCGAGATGCGGGCGACGACCACCTCACGCGGCACGTCGAGGTCGATCACGACGTGGATCGGGCGATCGGTCGTGATGCCGTCGAGCGACTTCGCCTGCTCGACGGTGCGTGGGAAGCCGTCGAGGATGTAGCCGCGGCTCGCAGCATCGAGGCGTTGCAACCGCTCGTCGACGAGGCCGACCATGATGTCGTCGCCGACGAGGCCGCCCTTGTCCATGATCTTCTGGGCGGCGAGACCGAGCTCGGTTCCCTCGCGCACCGCGGCGCGCAGCATGTCACCCGTGGAGATGTGCGGCACGACGTAGTGGCGCGACAGGCGGACGCATTGCGTACCCTTGCCTGCCCCTTGCCGGCCGAGGATGATGAGCCTCGCTCCGGGGATCATCTGATCCGTTTTCCTACTTCAGGAAGCCTTCGTAGTTGCGCAAGGTGAGCTGCGAGTCGATCTGTCGCATCAGCTCGAGGGCCACACCGACTGCGATCAGCACGCTCGTGCCGGCAAACGGGAACGTGGTGACGTCGGCCGCCATCAGCAACAGGTACGGCATCACGGCGATGAGAGCGATGAACACGGCGCCCGGCAGCGTGATGCGGTTGACCGCCTTCGCCAGGTAGCGCTCGGTCTGGGGACCGGGCCGGACACCGGGAATGAACCCGCCCTGGCGGCGCAGCTGATCCGCCTGACGGATGGGATCGAAGGCGATGGAGTTGTAGAAGTAGGCGAAGGCGATGATCAGCACCGCCAGCAACGACACGTACACGAGGTTCTGGCTGTTGATGATGTACTCGTCGACGAATCGGGCGATGTCGCCGCGCCAACCCTCGCCGCTGCCGAGCACGTTGGAGCCGATGACGGGCAGCAACAGGATCGACGAGGCGAAGATGATGGGGATCACGCCAGACTGGTTCACCTTCAGCGGGATGTAGGTGTTCTGGCCGCCGTACATCCGCCGGCCGACGACACGTTTCGCGAACTGCACGGGGATCCGTCGTTGACCGAGCTCGACGAAGACGACGGCCACGATGATTCCGATCGTGAGGGCGATGATGGCGATGAACCAGATCACCTTGTCCTGCACGAGGAACGAGTAGTAGCCGTAGGGCAGACCCGACACGACTGAAGCGAAGATCACCATCGACATGCCGTTGCCGATGCCGCGCTGACTGATGAGCTCGCCGAGCCACATCAGCAGTGCCGTGCCGGCGACGAGCGTGGGGATGATGAGGTAGCCGCGTGGCCACATGCCGTCGGGCAGCAGCGGCGGGAGGTCGACGTTGCGCGCCGACGAGAAGAAGGCCTGGCCCGTGCCGGTGCCGAAGATGAACGTCAACCCGGTCGCCTGCAACAGCGCGAGCGCGATAGTCACGTAGCGGGTGTACTGCGTGATCTTGCGCTGGCCGACAGCGCCCTGCTGCTGCAGCTCCTCCAGCTTCGGGATCACGACGCCGAGGACCTGCATGATGATGCTGGCCGTGATGTACGGCATGATCCCGAGCGCGACGATCGAGAAGCTCTCGAACGCCCCGCCGGAGAACAGGTTGAGGAACCCGACCGCGCCGGAGTTGCGGGCCTGGTCGCGAAGCTGCTCGACCGCGCTGTGATCGATGCCCGGCACGCGGATCGCGGCGAACAGTCGATAGGCGGCGATCGCCAGCAGCGTGAACAGGATCTTGTTGCGAAGATCCGTGATGCGGAAAGCGTTGAGCAGGTTGGAGATCACGTCAGCGGGATGGGATCAGCGGTTGGCGAACTGGTTGCCCTGCACAGGGCGACGGCCGCTGCGGAATGGTAGCGGGATCAGCTCCACCGTTCCCCCCGCGTCGGTGATCGCAGCCTCGGCCGCCTTGGAGATCGCGTGCACCTTCAGCGTCAGTGCCGTACCGCCGAGATCGCCACGGGCGAGCACCTTGACGAAGTCGCTCTTGCGCACGACACCGCGGGCGACGAGCACGTCGGGGTCGATGCCCGACTCGCCGAGCTCGGCGAGCGTGTCGAGGTTGACGGCGTGGTAGGCGACGCGGAACGGGTTGTTGAAGCCCTTCAGCTTCGGCACACGCTGCTTGAGCGGCATCTGACCGCCCTCGAAGCCGCGCGCGACGGTGCCACGGGCGCGCTGGCCCTTGGTGCCGCGACCCGCGGTTTTGCCGCCCTTGCCGCCGATGCCGCGCGCGACGCGACGGCGCGGCTTCGAGGAACCGGGTGCCGGTGACAGTTCGTCGACTCGCATGGTCAGCGCTCCTGTGTCTCGTTGATGGCCGCGACAACCTCGATGTTCACGAGGTGCGGGACACGGCGCAGCATGCCCCGGATCTCGGGACGATCGGGCAACGTGTTGGTGGAACCGATGCGACCGAGCCCGAGGGCGCGCAGCGTTCCCTTCGTCTTCGGCTTGGCGCCGATCCCCGAGCGCACCTGGCGCACGTTGATGGAGCCGGATGTGTCGTCACTCATCGTCGCCTCCCGGCGCCGTGGCCGCGGCACGAGCGAGCGACTTCTGACGCTCGTTGTATGCGTTGAGCAGGCCCTTCGGGACGAAGTCCTCGACGGGGATGCCACGCCGTGCGGCGATCTCGTCGGGACGCTGCAGCGCCTTCAGGCCGGCGATGGTCGCCCGTGCGACGTTGATGTGGTTGGCGGAGCCGAGCGACTTGCAGAGCACGTCGTGGATGCCCGCCTCCTCGAGGATGATCCGTGCGGCGCCACCGGCGATGACGCCGGTACCCGCAGCAGCGGGCTTCATCAGCACGCGGCCGGCACCCGTCACCCCGATGACCGGGTGGATGATGGTGCTCCCGGCGAGCGGCACCTCGAACAGGTTGCGCTTGGCTTCCTCGGTGCCCTTCTGGATCGCCATCGGCACTTCTTTCGCCTTGCCGTAGCCGAGGCCGACTCGGCCGTTGCCGTCACCGATCACGACGAGTGCCGTGAACGAGAAGCGCCGACCACCCTTGACGACCTTGGCGACGCGGTTGATGGTGATCACGCGGGACTCGCGCAGGCCACCTTCGCCCTCGCCACCCTGGTTGCCCTG
>JALZNU010000127.1 GCA_030857495.1 Actinomycetota bacterium
ACGTCGGTGAGGTCGACGGTGACACGCACCAGGTCGGGGTCGTCGTCGACCTCGTCGGCGGTGACGCCGACCGACGCCACCGGCGGGTCGGTGAACACGGAGCGTGGGATCGCCCGAGTGTCGGCAGAGGCGCTCCCGCCGAGGAGGTTCGCGGTGATGATCCTCGCCTGGTAGTTGGCGGTGTGGGTGTACGGCGCCACGCCGGTCACGTCGCCGGCGGCCCAGACGTGACGGTGGCCGACCACACGGCCATCGGACCCGATGTCGAGCGTCCCGTCGTCGGCCGGCACCACGTCGATGGTCGCAAGTCCGAGCCCGGAGGTGTTCGGGCGGCGGCCGGCGGCCACGAGGACGCGGGCGACGTCCACCGTCGAACCGTCGTCGAACGTGACGGTGGCACCGGCGTCGGATGCTGCGGCACGTTCGGGAGAGCGCCCGCAGAGGAGCCGGATGCCGTCGCGTTCCAGCGCCCGTCCCAGCACGTCGCTGACCTCGGGGTCCTCGGCGGGCAGCACCAAGTCCTCGACGTCGGAGATAGCAACCTCGCAGCCGAACCGGGCGAACACCTGGGCCAGCTCGCAGCCGACGGGACCGGAGCCGAGGACGAGCAGCGACGGCGGCAGCTCGGTGGCCGACAGCGCCTCGTCGCTCGTCCAGATCGGCACGTCGTCGATGCCGTCGAGGTCGGGGACCTGAGGGGCGGTGCCGGTAGCGAGCACGAGATCGGTGTACCCCAGCTCGGTGTCGCTGACGCTCACCACACCCGGCCCGGTCACCACGCCCCAGCCACGAACGAGCGTCACCCCGGACTCCTCGACCGCCGCCGCGGCTCCCTCATCGTTGCGGTGGTGCGCGATCTCATCGCGCCGCTGGACGGCGGCCGCCCAAGCGAACCGGTCGTCGTCGAGCGTGGGGGCAACCGACATCGCGCCGAGGCGCTGGGCGTCGTGCGCGATGGCGTGGCGGAGGTGGGCCGCCGCCAGCAGTGCCTTGCTGGGCTCGCAGGCGACGTAGGGACACTCCCCGCCGACCCGGTTGGTCTCCACGAGTGCGACCGAGCGACCTCCCTCGGCCACATTGCGGGCGATCGACTCCCCGGCGCTGCCGGCTCCCAGTACGACTACGTCGAAGGTCTCCACTGGCGGAAGCTATACCGTCGGCACGACCAGCCCACACCCGTGGCGGCTTCGAACGCCGCTCAGCGGGGACGTTCCCGGTCGGCATCGGCAGGTCCGGCCTGCGCGCGGTCGACCAGGATCGCGGCGCGAGCCGCCTCGGTGTGCGACCACACGAGGGGCACGTTGCCGAGCCCCTCACCGGTGGCGACGTCGACCTCCTCAGGCTGGATGCCGGGCAAGACCTCCCGGATTGCCCTGGCCCGATCGAGTGCTTCCTCCTGGCGACCCAGGATCGCCAGCGCGCTGACCGCCCACCAGCTGCACGGCACGAACGCGCCCTCACCGGGCGCGAACCCGTCGTCGACGCCGCGGTAGCGACGCACGAACACGCCCTCGCCGAGGGTGCGCAGCGTGGCGTCGACGAGCCTATGGGCCCTAGGATCCTCCGGCTCGATCAGCCCGTAGATCACCGCCAGTAGCGCCGACGCGTCGTGGACGTCGGGCTCGTCGTCGTACGCGCGTGGCAGACTCCCGTCGGGGCGCAGCGCCCCGAGGACCTTCGTGCGGACCTCGTCGCGGACACGGCTCCAGTGGCGTGCCCGGCGGGCCCACCGCACCCGGCGATGGCGGCGGGCGAGCGCAACAGCCCGGTCGAGGGCAACCCAGCGCCCGATGTCGGCCGACACGAGCTGCGCCGGCTGGCGGAACTCCCAGATGCCGTTCGTGGCGTCCGGGGCCTCCAACGCCCGATCGGCGAACGCGGCCACGATGGAGAGGTGGGCGGGCCGAAGGCCGTCGCCCAGCTCCTCGAAGGCGGTGATCGCCTCGACGACGATCCCCAGGACGTCGTGCTGCACCTGTCCGGAGGCGTCGTTGCCGACCCGCACCGGGCGCGACCCTCGCCAGCCGGACACCGTCGACAGCTCCCGCTCCTCGGGGACGTCACCGCCGCGCACCGTGAACACCGGCGACTCCAAGAGGCGCTGCGGGCCCAGTTCGCCGAGGAAGTCGAACAACCGTCGAGCGGCCTCGTGGCGGCCGAGCTGCGACGAGACCGACACCGCCTGGGCGCTGTCGCGCAGCCAGCAGTACCGATAGTCGAACTGGCGGTCGCCGCCGATTACCTCCGGCAACGAGGTGGTGGGCGCAGCGATAATCGCACCGGAGCCGCTGCACGTGCAGGCGATGACGACCGCCAGAGCGTCCATGCACACATCACCCAGCCGTTCGGGGAACTCACAGGTCGTCAGGTCGTCGTCGTAGGCACGGAGCTCGGCCTCCGCCTGCCCCGCCACCGCACAGGGGTCGGGTGCGTCACCGTCGCCGACGACCAGGACGAGGCCCTGCCACCGGTCGGCGACGACGTCGACGGTCGTGCGCGCGACGCCGTCGATCACCGCCGTCGGCCCTGTCCCCTTGACCACCACCCGCCGATCCTCCGGGCGCGCCTCGGCGACGTCGCCGGTCACCCGCCACCAGGGAGTGTCATCGGCCGCATCGTCCGTCTCAAAACCTCCGATACCGACCCCCACCTCGTGGGTCAGCGTTGTCCCGACGTCGACAGCGCGAGCGAAGCGGCCGAGCACGATCCACCCTTCGACGCGGACGAGCGCGTCGAGGAGCTGGACGAGGACGCCGTCGACCGACACCGTCGTGCGGACGGCGGGCCCAGCGACGGGCGGCGCCTGGCCGCTCGAGTCGGCATCCGACCAGCGGGCACACGGACCCGACGGATCCAGCAGTCGCCAGAGGAGTGGCGCATCGTCGGGCTCCGGGGCGCACCACCAGTCGATCGACCCGTCGGGCAAGACCAGCGCGGTCGCTCGACCGTTCCCGATCAACCGGTGGGCAGCGATGGGCGGGTCGACCAGGGGCATCCGGTCATCCTTGCATTCCGACCGTGTTCCCGAGGGTGCGACACAGGACGACCGGACGCCGCACACGGCGCAGAGGCCTGACGGATGCACTGTCGTCGCAGCGCACGTCATCTCGCACATCGGGCGAAGACCACGTTCGTCGAGCAGGTCGGAGGCTGGAGGCGACACCGGGAATCGAACCCGAAAGCGGCCATGTTCCCTGGTGCGAGTTGATGGGCGTTTGTCGAGCTCAAAGCGGGTTTCCCGCCGTCCGCACGTCAGGCGAATGTTGCCCAATCCGGTCCCGTTATGGGACTTCTGTGACCACGGTGTGACCACGGTGTGACCACGTCGCCGTGCAAGCCCAGAAGGAGCCGTGCGCCACCGTGATACGGTCCGTGGCGTGGGCCGGTTCGGCGGGCCGGCACAGGCATCGGTCTCGCCGCGATATGGAGGTCACATGTACGCAGTGCTCGTCAAGGTCCGGATCGAGTCTGGCAGGTACGACGACGCCATGAACGGGCTGCGGGAGAACATCGTCCCGGGTGTCAAGGGCGCGCCGGGATTCGTGCAAGGGACCTGGTTTGGTGACACCGATTCCGGACATGGCCTGATGATCTTCGAGTCCGAAGAACAGGCCCAACAGATGGCGAACACGGTGGCTGCCGGCCCTGACGATCCAGTCCAGATCGAGGACGTCAAGGTGTACGAGGTCTCCGCCCAGGCCTAAGCTCGGACCGAACCCACTTGGACAGCACCCCGGGTGCTGCGACGTTCCGGTTCAATCGATGGCGCCATGGGAGGACTACACGGGCTTCAGGCTGAATGCTGCTTGCTGCCAGCAAGGAGTGACGAGCGGCGGTTGGCATCCTGTGGGCATCCCATGTGACGTTCACGCCACCGATGCTGGCCACCAGCGGCCGGCCGGCCAGCGGATCCACTCGAAGCATGGGCCGGCGAGCCGACTCTTGGACACGCGCTGGACACGCGCAGGACACCCGCGACGGCTGAGACCTCTTGATGACGATTCCCCCTCTCGCTAGCGCGCGCTCCCTCGAACCTGACGTACGAGCGGTCGAACGTTGGTCGGAACCCCGTCAGCGAACGGACCGCCGCAGGCGTTTTCTCGCCTGCGCAGGTCTCTCTTGGGGGCGCACCTGGTAGCGAGCGGTTTCCGTGGGCGAGGGTGGTCGGCTGCGAGGTGAGGGACCAACGCAGGGACCGATACTGCGGCTACTGGTCCCTTCACGCGCAGCAGCGCCGTGGAGCAGGGGCTCGGGTCGCTGCGACGTAGATCGTCAGCGCCTCGTCGGGCGGCGGGGACGGCCGGTTCAGGTCGACCTCGATGCTCACCGTGCCGTCGTCGACGAGGCTCACGACGTCGCCGAGTGTCGAGCGCAGCCGGCCCCGGCGGCGCAGCATGCGCCGCTCGCGCCTCGGACAGCCCACCTCACACGCCGGAGTGGTTGCCGGCCTCGACACAGGCCGCGAGGCACTCGGCGCGCACCGGGCACGACCTGCACAGCGTGCGCTCGTTTGTGCTGGCCTCGCCACGGGTCGGGAACCAACTCGTCGTCCCGGCGCCGTGGCAGAAGGCTGCCTGGTGCCACGGCGTCCGCTGGGGGAGGGCGGCGTGGCCGTCGAGGTCGTCGGACCGGTCACGTCCGACGCGGATGCCGGCGGTCACCAGATGGCGCTGCGCCGGGCGGCGGTGAACTCGTCGATGCGCTCGACGAGCTGCGTCTTGCCCCAGTAGGCGCAGAAGTTTCTTGGCGTCGTGGCGCAGCTTCGTCAAATCGACGTGCGCCCACGGGTACCGGGCACCCTTTCGCCGTCCGCACTCGTAGAAGAACTGCAAGGAGCAGGCGGCCCCGAGCCCGGCGGGTCGTGGTCGTGCACGTCCTTGCTCGTCTCGTCTCGGGGCGCGCCGCAACCGCGATCGACACCGGCGGCGGGTACGGTGTCAGCGACCCTGTGGCAGACCGCTCGACGACGGCGGCACGGAGTCGTAGCCGCTGATCGGATGGTCGAGGTACGGGAACACGTTGAGGTACGACGTGTCGCCGAGCTCCTGGGTGCCGTCCGTGATCAGGCTGGCGGGTTCGTCGGGGGTGAAGCTCGGGTCGACGAGCGGGATCGTCAGCCCGGCGAGCGCGCGCAGTTCGACTGTGACGATGTCGTCGAACACGCGCCGCCCGTTGGGGAAGCCCGCCGCATCGCCGGCGACGAGGCCGAGGACGTTGGGCTTCGCACTCGGCGGGATGGCGACGTTCAAGCGCTGGAGGTCGGCCTGCGTGGTTCCCGTGTTGTTCTGGAAGCCGGGCACGACGCCCTCGGGAATGCCGGTCAGGAAGATCGCCAACAGGTCGGCACGATCCTG
>JALZNU010000128.1 GCA_030857495.1 Actinomycetota bacterium
CGCAGGGCCGTCCTCGACCTTCCAGTACGTGACGCGCACCCGGTGCGGGCCCGGTTCGAGCGTGGTGACGACGGCGTCGTCGTTGGGCGTGAACGTGATCGTGGCGTTGCCCGGTTCGTACACCGCACCCGGGGGGAGATCGAGCTGCTGGCCGGGCTTGGCGTCGAGCGACGCCACCTCGTCGAGGCGTTGCACCGGTACCTCCACCTCGTCGATGAACAGCGTCGCCTCGTGGCCGGCGGCGAGGTCGATGACGAGCCCGGCCTGCTGGGGCACCTGCTTCGCCTGGGGCGCCGGTTCGACGGATTCGATGGCCGCCGGCAGCGGGTCACGCTCGTTGCCTGTGGTGGACACGACGAGGCCCCAGCCGATGAGCGCCAGCCCTGCGGCGATCGTGAGACTTGCGACGAGCAGGCCGCGGTCGATGTGGAACCGACGTCGGCTGATGGCGGCAGTCACGGGCCCATCATGGCGTGAGATCGGGTCTCCGCCACCGCCGCGAGGGCACCCGATAGCGTGACGCGACTGTGGCATTCGACGACGACGGCACCCGTCCAAGCCCGACGCCGACCACACCATCCAGCTTCCGACCCACCCTGGTCGGCATCGTGGTCGCCAACCGATATCGGATCGAACGCGTCGCCACATCGGGCTCCAGCACGGTCATGGTGGACGCCACCGACATCCAGCTGGAACGACCCGTCACGCTGAAGCTCGTCCGGCCGGAGATCTCCGAGTTGCCCGAGTTCCAGCGTCGCTTCGACCCGGTCATGCGTTCGATGACGACGTTGTCGCACATGAACATCGCCGCCGTGCACGACTGGGGCGAGGACCGCATCGGCGGCAGGGTCACGATGTTCGCCGCGGTCGAGTACCTCGGCGGTGGCAGCCTTCGCGATCTGCTCGACAGGGGCCGCCTGCTCGACGCCTCCCAGGCGCTCGTCGTCGGTCTCGACGCCTGTCGAGCGCTCGACTACGCGCACCGCCGCAACCTGGTGCACGGCGAGCTGACCCCGGCGAAGCTCGTGTTCGGTGACGATCGCCGGCTGCGGGTCGTGGACTTCGGGCTCGCTCGACTGCTCGGCGCGAGCGCCTGGCGTGAACCGGCGACCGTCGGCTCCCACGTCGCCCGCTATGCCTCGCCCGAACAGGCGCTCGGTCAGCCGATCGACGCCAAGACCGACGTATACGCCCTCGCCCTGAGCATGATCGAATCGGTGACGGGTTCGGTGCCGTTCAGCGCGGACTCCACCGTTGCAACGCTGTCGGCACGTATCGGCAAGCTCACGCCCGTGTCAGCCGACCTCGGCGCGCTCGCGTCCGTGCTCGAGCGGGCCGGGAGGCCCGATCGCAACGATCGCTGGACCGCAGCCGAGTTCGGACGGGCGCTGATCCGCGCCGCCGAGCGCCTGCCGCGACCGACACCGCTGCCGCTCGTGACGGCTCCTGCCATGCGGCCCGAGCCGACGCGTCGTCCCACCGATCCGACGGGCGGTGTCGATCGTCCCGGCACCGCACGCGGCGGAAGGCCGCCGGGAGGCCCGCCTGCGGTCGTCGCACCCAACCCCGCTGCGGACCCCGATCCGGAGCCCGAACCAGCCGTCGTCGCCGAACCCGAGACCGCAGAACCCGAGACCGCCGACACGCAACCCGTCACGGGTGACATCCCGCTCGAACTGGTGCACGTCGCCCCGCTGCAACTGGAGTCGGACAGGCCGGCCGCCCCGGCCGCCCCGGTCGCGCCCGACGTGGCGTCCGAGCCGGAACCCGACCACCTCCTCCCTGCACCGCCGCCCCTCGCTGCCGACACCACCACGATCGTGGCACCGGCAGTCGGCGCCACGCCGACGATCGTCACCACGAGTCCCGACGCGCCCGCCGCCGAACCATCGGGCGAGACGGCGCGCTACGCCGCCCTGCCCGCGGCCACAACACCACCCGCTCCGCCACCTGCACCAGCGAAAGAGTCGCGACGATGGTGGCCGAGGGTGCTCGTCTCGCTGTTCCTCGCTGTCGCCGTGGCCGCTGCCGTCGTGCTCGCCTACCTGCTACTGCGCACCGAGCGTCACGAGGTGCCCGACCTCACTGGGCTCACCGAGCAGCGCGCCCGCGCGGCGGTGAGCGAGTTCGACTGGGAGGTGCAGATCCGACGCGAGCGCAGCGACGACGAACCCGATGCCGGCCAGGTCGTCCGGTCGTCGCCGACGTCAGGCGAGCAACTCGCCGAGGGCGAGCCGTTCTTCCTCGTCGTCAGCGATGGCCCGCGGCTGCGTGCGCTCCCCGACGTCCGCGGGATCACGGGCGCCGACGCGCGCCGTCGCCTCGAGCGGCTGCGGATGGACGTCTCCACCGTCGAGCGCGTCTACGACGAGCGGGTGGCCCCCGGCTCGGTCGTGACGTGGAACGTGGCCGGTCAGTCGTCGAGCATCGCCGGCGACGAGGTCGAGCCGGGAACCGAGATCGAGCTCGCGCTGTCACGTGGCCCGCGACCGAGAACGGTGCCCGATCTCCGCACGCTCAGCATCGCCCAGGCGCGGGGCCGTCTCGAAGAACTGGGGCTCGAGCTGCAACTTGCCGAGCGGGTGTTCAGCAACCTCATCGAAGAAGACCTCATCGTCCGCCAGCGTCCGAGGATCGACAGCACGGTGGAGCGAGGGGCGACCGTGACGGTCATCGTGTCGAAGGGACGCGATCTCGTGACGTTCCCCGACCTCGACGGTCTCAACTTCCGCCAGGTCGTGCGCAAGCTCGAGGAGTCGGGTCTGCGCCGGGGCGAGGTGCTCGGATCGACACAGGGCGAGCTGTTCCGGGTGCGGGTCGACGGGGCGGAGGCGGAAGCGGGCGACCAGATCGCGCGCAACTCGGAGGTCGACCTCGTCTTCCTCTGAGCGAGCGCCGCGAGCGAACCATCGTTACGGTTACCGTGCCGCTCACCGAGGAGGAGACGTCCTATGCCATCGCTCGACGGACGAGTGGCGATCATCACCGGCGCAGGCCGCGGGCTCGGCAGGGCCCACGCGTTGTTCTTCGCCGACGAGGGGGCGCGTGTCGTCGTCAACGACACCGGCAGCAAGAGCGACGGTGAGCGAGACGACGAGTCGACCGCACAGGAGGTAGCCGCCGAGATCCGCCAGCGCGGCGGGGAGGCCGTCGCCTCGACCCACGACGTGAGCAAGTGGTCGGACGCCGAGGCGCTCGTCGGCGCCGCAGTCGAGGCGTTCGGCGACCTCGACGTGCTTGTCAACAACGCCGGCATCCTGCGCGACCGTGCCGTCGTCAACATGACCGAGGACGAGTGGGACCACGTCGTCGCCGTGCACCTGAAGGGACACTTCGCGATGACCCGCTGGGCCGGGGCGCGCTGGCGCGACGAGCACAAGGCGGGCCGAGGTCGACATCGCAACGTCGTGCACACGTCGTCTACGTCGGGCCTCTTCGCCAACCCTGGCCAGAGCAACTACGGCGCGGCCAAGAGCGGCATCGCCACGTTCAGTCAGATCGTGGCGAAGGAGCTGGCCCGCTACGACGTGACGAGCAACTGCATCGCGCCCGCCGCTCGCACCCGGTTGACGCTGGCGTCGCCGGGGCTCGAGGACATCATGGCGCCCCAGGAGGGCCGCTTCGACGAGTGGGACCCTGCCAACGTCTCGCCGCTCGTCGCCTACCTGTCCACTGCCGGTTGCCCGCTCACGGGCGAGACGTTCTTCGTGCAGGGCGGCGTCATCCGCCGGGTGCGGCCGTGGGAGATCGGCGAGTCGATCGAGCACACCGAGGCGTGGACGGTGGACGGGCTCGCCGGCGCGCTGGGTGGGCTGTCGCCGGCGAACGGCGGCTGAGACCCCTCAGGCCGCCGTGATGGCGCGGATCTTCTCGGCGACGTCGCGAGCCTCGGGGTCCGTCGGCGCCACCGTCTGCAACGCCAACAGCTTCATCATGTCGCCCTGCACGCGGATCTTGCCGCTCATGAACGCCTGCATCGCCACTGCCGGGTCCTGGTCGACGAAGATCGCCTTCGCCGTCAGGTAATCCGTGGTGATGGTGACGTCGGGGTCGTCGAGTTCGCCGAGTTCGAGCACGAGCGCACCCGAGGACGTGTCCATGTAGCTGTGCACCGTGCCCTCGCCGAACGGCACGTCCGTGATGACCTGGTTCATCCTGATCTCGACGGCCACGGGTGGGGCTTCGTCGTGCTCCTCGCGGATCGACCTCGCCGCGGCGATCCAGGCGTCGGAGAGAAAGGGGTGCGCCTCCACGGACATGGAGGCGAGGCTAGGCCGTGTTCGTCGCAGTCGTGACGGCGTCGAGGAAGTCCATGTCGAGGTCGAAGCCGAGTCCCGGCGTCGACGGCACCGTCACCTCGCCGTCGCGCATGACGATCGGGTCGACGACGATGTCGCGCTGCCAGAATCGGTCGGCGCCGCTGATGTCGCCGGGCAACGTGAACCCGTCGAGCGCGGCGAGTGCGACGTTGGCAGCGCGGCCGATGCCGGTCTCCAGCATCCCGCCGCACCACACCGCCACCTCACGGGCGACGCAGGCGTCGTGGATGCGCCGCGCCTCCAGGTAGCCGCCGACTCGCCCCGGCTTGATGTTGACGATGCTGCAGGCGCCCAGCTCGATGGCGTCGAGCGCGATCCGCAATGAGTGGATCGACTCGTCGAGGCACACCGGCGTGCGGCTCACTCGCGCGAGTTGGACGTGGCCGAGCAGGTCGTCCTCGGCGAGTGGCTGCTCGATCAACAGCAGATCGAACTCGTCGAGCGCGCAGAGGTGGCCGATGTCGTCGCGTGTGTAGGCGGTGTTCGCATCGACCTGCAGCGCGGCGTCGGCACCGACGAGGGAGCGCACCGCGGCCACCTGTTCGAGGTCCCAGCCAGGCTGGATCTTCAGCTTGATGCGGGCATAGCCGGCAGCGACGTAGTCGGCGACCTCGGCGAGCAGGCGCTCGGTCTCGTCGAAGATGCCGACGCTGACGCCGGACGGGACGGTCGTGCGGGTGACGCCGAGCCACTCGCCGAACGACCTGCCGGCATGACGGAGCTCGGCGTCGAGCAGCGCCATCTCCAGCGCCGCCTTGGCCATCTGGTGACCCTTGACCCCCGCCAACCGATCGCGCACCGCATCGGCCGTCAGCGGAGCGGCACGAGCGAGCGGGACGAGGTGCTCTGAGAGCACGAGCTGCGCGCCGTCGACGAACTCTGGCGAGTAGTGCGGATCGGACAGCGCAACGCACTCGCCCCATCCCGTGGTGACCGCGCCGTCGTGGTCGACGGTGACGGCGACGAGTAACACGTCGCGCGACGTCTGCTCGCCGAAGCTCGTGCGGAACGGTG
>JALZNU010000129.1 GCA_030857495.1 Actinomycetota bacterium
GCCGAGATTGCTCGCCGAGCTCGAGCCCACCTCGTCGGTGTTCCTCTACATCCACCACCACATCCGCGAGGACGCGCAGACCCTCTACGGGTTCGCCACGGTGGACGACCGCGCCACGTTCCGCGTGCTGCTCACGACGCACGGCGTCGGACCGGCACTCGCGCTCGCGATCCTTGCGACGCATCCGCCCGCCGTGCTCGTCGACGTCGTCGCCGAGGGTGATGCCGGCGCGCTGACGCTGGTGCCGGGTGTCGGCAAGAAGACCGCAGAGCGGCTGATCGTGGAGCTGCGCAACCGGCTCTCGCTGCCCATCATCGAGGGCGGCGCACCGCTGACCGGCGGCGAGCGCGGAAGTCCGTCGGCCATCACCGAGGTGCGCGAGGCGTTGGCCGGACTCGGCTACCAGCCTGACGAGATCCGCGAGTCGCTGCGCGAGCTGGCCGTCGACGGCGAACCTGCGTCGCTGCTGCGCGAGGCCCTGCAACAGCTGGCGGTGCGCCGTGCGTGAGGAGTTCGTCGATCCCGATCCCGTCGACGCCGAGGAGCGCAGCGTCGAAGCGGGGCTGCGACCGGCGACGCTCGCCGAGTTCGTTGGTCAGCCCGAGCTGCGCGAGCACCTTCAGGTCGTGCTCGGCGCGGCACGTCGGCGCCAGCAGGCGGTCGATCACCTGTTGTTCGCCGGACCTCCCGGGCTCGGAAAGACGACGCTCGCCAGCATTGTCGCCGCAGAGATGGACGTCGCCCTCCACATCACGTCGGGCCCCGCGCTCGAACGTGCCGGCGACCTTGCCGCCATCCTCACCAAGCTCGAGCCGCACGACGTGCTGTTCATCGACGAGATCCATCGCCTCTCGCGCGTCGTCGAAGAGATCCTCTATCCGGCGATGGAGGACTTTCAGCTCGACATCGTCGTCGGCAAGGGCCCCGCAGCGTCGAGCATCCGCCTCACGCTGCCGCCGTTCACGCTCGTCGGTGCGACGACTCGCACCGGCATGATCACCGGTCCGCTGCGAGATCGCTTCGGTCTCGTCGCACGGCTCGACTACTACAACAGCGACGACCTGCGCGCCATCGTGTTGCGGGCGGCGGGGATCCTCGGCGTGCACATCGACGAGGAAGGCGCCAGGGAGATCGCCCGCCGCTCGCGCGGCACACCGCGCATCGCCAACCGGCTGCTGCGGCGCGTGCGTGACTTCGCAGAGATGCGCGTGAAGGGGCGCATCGACGCCACCGTCGCACGCGACGGGCTCGCGCTCTTCGGTGTCGACGACAAGGGCCTCGACAAGGTCGACAGGGCGATCCTGAGCGCGCTCTGCGAGCCGTTCCGAGGACGTGCGGTGGGACTGTCGACGTTGGCGGTCAGCGTCGGCGAGCAGCCCGAGACCGTCGAGGACGTGTACGAGCCGTTTCTCATCCAGCTCGGGATGCTTGCCCGCACACCACGGGGACGGGTGGCGATGCCCGTCGCCTACGAGCACCTCGGTCTCGTCGCGCCGACCGACAACCCACGCGTTGGTCATCGCTCGCTGTTCGACTGAGGCCGCAATGCGCCTCGACGACTTCGACTACCCGCTCCCGGACGACCGCATTGCGCAGACGCCGGTCGAGCCACGTGACTCGGCCCGCCTACTTGTCGACAGGGGAGCGTCTGCGCCCGCGCACCACCGCATCCGCGACCTGCCCGAGTTGCTACGCCCTGGTGACGTCCTCGTCGTCAACGACACGAAGGTGCGCCCCGCCAGGCTGCGGCTGCATCGCCGGACGGGCGGCGCAGCCGAGGTGCTGCTGCTGCGACCGGACGCGGGCGGGTGGACCGCGCTCGTGCGGCCAGGGCGCAAGCTGCGCAACGGTGAGGAGCTGCTGACCGACGACGGCATCGCGCTCGTGCGCGTCGGTGACCACGGTGAGGGCGGCACCCGCCGCGTCGACGTGCTCCTGCCCGACGTCGCCGCTGCGCTCGATCGCTATGGCGAGCTGCCGCTCCCGCCGTACATCACGACGGCGCTCGACCGGCCCGACCGCTACCAGACCGTGTACGCCCGCCGATCGGCGTCGGCCGCCGCGCCGACCGCCGGGCTGCACCTCACCGACGACTTGATCGCCCGACTGCGAGCGTGTGACATCGACGTCGTCGCGGTCGAGCTCGTCGTCGGTCTCGACACGTTCGGGCCGATCACCGAGGACGACCCGCTGCGTCACCACATCCACCGCGAGGAGTACGCGGTGCCGGCCGCGACCATGGCCCGTTGTGCGGACGCCGAACGAGTCGTCGCCGTCGGCACCACGGCGACACGGGCCCTCGAGTCGGCGATGCGTGCCGGCGAGTTGTCGGGCAAGACCGATCTGTTCATCCACAGCGGCTACCGCTGGCAGATCGTCGATGTGATGCTGACGAACTTCCACCTCCCACGTACGACACTGCTGATGATGATCGACGCCTTCGTGGGTGCCAGCTGGCGCCACCTCTACGACGTCGCCCTGGCGGAGGGGTATCGGTTCGCGTCGTTCGGCGACGCGATGCTCCTCGACAGGGGCGCACGCAACTGATGCACGGCGTCACGGCCAGAGTGCTGGCGAACGACGGAACGGCGAGGTCGACGGTCGCCACGACGGTACGGGGGAGTTATCGCACGCCGTGTTACATGCCCGTCGGAACCCGGGGTGCGGTGCGCTACCTCAGCGCCGCCGACTACTCGTCGCTCGGCGCAGAGATCGTGCTCGCCAACACGTATCACCTGATGTTGCGACCGGGCGCCGAGACCGTCGCCCACCTCGGTGGCCTCGGCGCGTTCACCGGGTGGGATGGACTGACGCTCACCGACTCCGGTGGCTTCCAGGTCTTCTCGCTCGAACCCGACGTCGACGACGACGGGGTCACGTTCGCGAGCGTGTACGACGGCAGCACGCACCGGTTGACCCCTGAATCGGCTGTCGCAATCCAAGAGCTGATCGGAGCTGACATCCAGATGGCGCTCGACGTGTGCCCGCCGCTCCCGAGCCCCGACGAGGTCGTCCGACTCGCCGTCGACCGCACCGTGGCGTGGGCGAGCCGGGCACGGGCGGCACACCGCCGGGGAGACCAGGCGCTGTTCGGGATCGTGCAGGGCGGCACGTCGGCGACGTTGCGCAGCGAGTGCGCGAGGCGAATCGTCGACATCGGTTTCGACGGCTACGCCATCGGCGGCCTGTCGGTGGGGGAGCGGCGCGACGAGATGATCGTCGCGTTGTCGGCGACGATCGAGCACCTCCCGACGGATCGCCCCCGCTACCTCATGGGTGTCGGCGACCCCGCCGGGATGATCGAGGCCATCGCTGCAGGTGTCGACCAGTTCGACTGCGTCCTGCAGAGCCGGCTCGGGCGCCACGGCACCGCACTCACGAGCACCGGCAAGCTGCACGTCAAGGCGGCGCGGCACGCGCTCGAGGACGAGCCACTCGATCCGGCGTGCGCCTGCGACACGTGCGCACGCCACAGCCGTAGCTATCTCCGGCACTTGTTCAACGTCGGCGAGGGGACCGCGGCCCGCCTCGTGACGATGCACAACATCGCGTTCACGCTTGCCCTGATGGCACGCGCTCGCGAGGCGATCGCCGTCGGATCGATGGCGACGCTGCGCCACGAGGTGCTGTCGATCTGGGGATGACCATCGCTAGGCTGCCCCGTCGGCCCGGAGCCGCCGGACCCCGAGGAGATCTCACACACCATGTCGTATTCCGCGCTGATGGCCCATGCCGGCTTCCTGCTCGCCGGTACCAGCTCACCGGGAACAAATCCGCCCGGCACCACGGGTTCCACCACGGCGTCCACGGCGGCGGAGGACGACAACGGGGGGAGCGCCGTCGGCGCCATCGTGCAGCTCGGCATCCTGCTGCTCATCCCGGTCGGGATGTACTTCCTCATGATCCGCCCGCAACGGCGCCGGATGCGTGAGCAGCAGGCCCTGCAGAAAGAGCTCGGGATCGGTGACGAGATCGTCACGAGCTCGGGAATCTACGGGTTCATCACGGGCTTCGAGAACGACGACCGGGTGTGGGTCGAGATCGACGACGACGTGCAGATCCGTGTCGCGCGGGCCGCCATCCAGGGCAAGACGGACACGTCGACGCCGGCGGCCGAGAGCACCGATCGCACCACGTCGTCCTGATGCGCGCCCGCCTTTGGACCTCGCTGCTCGGCATCGTCATTGCGACGGTCGCCCTGCTCGGGTACAACGGCTACGAGGGCAACGAGCCGGCTCTCGGCCTGGATCTGCAAGGCGGAGCGTCCGTGGTGCTCGAGCCGGTGACGGAGGCAGATCGCGAAGACCTGGAATTCGTCGCCGAGCTCGTGCGTGACGCCGTCGACTCGCTCGGCATCGCCGAGCCTGACGTCCGCGTCGAGGGCGACACGATCGTGGTGGATCTCCCCGGCGTCGACGACCAGGACGAGGCGCTCGAGCTGGTGAACGTGTCCGGCGAGGTCTCGCTGCACCCGGTGCTGCAGTGCGTCGATCCGACGCCCGAGCCGACTGCGACCACGACGCCGGGTGCGTCCCCGACGACGGTGCCGACCTCGACCCCGACGAGCGGCACGACGGGGTCCACCGCCTCGATCGGTTCGTCCACGCCACCCTCTGCGCCGTCCACGACCGGGGCGACGACGCCGGCGACCACCACGGGATCGACGACGACGGCGAGGCCGTCGGGCTTCCGCAACCCGGATCCCACCGATCCGCCGACGGTGACGACGAGCGGCGACACGACCGAGCCCACCGCCACGACGGCGCCGAGCTCGACGCCCAGCGCCACGACGTCACCCGGTTCGACGACGCCGGCGAGCAGTGGACCGGCGACGACGCTGCCACCGGCCACCACCACGACGACGCCTTTCTTCGTCGCCACGACCGTGGCCCCCGAGCCCTCCTACCCGATCACCAACTCGGACGGCACGCTGATCATGGAGACCTCCGACGGGTTGCTGTGCAACGTCGGTCCTTCCGGCGCGACGGGCCAGGTGTTCCAGCGCAAGAGCTCGGACGCCGTCGTGCAGGGTGCATCGTGGGGAGTCACGACGCAGCTGTCGGGTAGTGGTGTCGGCACATGGAACACGCTCGCGGCGGAGTGCTACGCCGGCTCGGGGGCCTGTCCGAGTCGGCAGCTGGCGATCGCTCTCGACGGTGAGATCGTCTCGGCGCCGGTCGTGCAACAGCCGTCGTTCACCGACGAGGTGAGCATCACCGGCACCTTCACAGAGACCGAGGCCCGTGATCTCGCCTCAGTCCTCAACCGTGGCGCCTACCCCTTCAAGATCGAGCCTCAGACTGTGCAGGGC
>JALZNU010000130.1 GCA_030857495.1 Actinomycetota bacterium
GTACAGCTCGTCGCCGTCCATCGCCGTTGTCAGCTCGGCGACCAAGGCGAAGAGCGGCGGCAACGGCCACGAGCCGAGCCCGATCCGGGCGGCGACGCCGTCGGGAAGGATCCGCGGCACGTTCTCGGGCAGACCCCCTCCGGTGACGTGGGCGAGCGCCTTGACCCGACCACCGGCGAGGGCGGAGCGCAGGACCGGCAGGTAGCTGCGGTGCGGAGCCAGTAGCGCATCGCCAAGGGTCGACTCGAAGCTGGGCGGGGTGGCGTCCATCGGGATCCACTCGAAGAGTCGGCGCAGCAGCGAGTAGCCGTTGGTGTGCGGTCCCGACGAGGCGACGCCGATCAGCGCGTCACCGACCGACACGTCGGCGCGGGGGAGCATCGCGTCGCGCTCGACGACACCGATCAGGGTTCCTGCGATGTCGAACGCCCCGGGCGCGTACACGCCAGGCATCTCCGCCGTCTCGCCACCGAGCAGCGTGCACCCCGACGCGGCGCACGCCTCCGCCATTCCGGTGACGATTTCGGCGACCCTCGTCGCATCGATCGAGCTCGCAGCGATGTAGTCGAGGAAGAACAGCGGCGTCGCCGCCTGGACGAGCACGTCGTTGACGCAGTGGTTGACGATGTCGTGGCCGACCCCGCCGACCCTGCCGAGTCGCGCTGCGAGCTCGACCTTCGTGCCGACCCCGTCGGTCGAGGCGACGAGCACCGGGTCGGACATCGTGGTCAGCGCCTTGGCGGAGAAGGCACCACCGAAGCTGCCGAGCCCGCCGAGCACCTCTGCGCCATGCGTGCGCTCGACGGCGGAGCGCATCAGCGACACCGCACGGTTGCCCTCGTCGATGTCGACGCCGGCTGCTGCGTACGTGCGCAGACCGGCACCGGGTACCCGCCATCCGATGTCACGGCGCACCTGCATCCCCTCGAACGAGACCGCAGCGATGCCGTCGTATGCCCGCGTCCGAGCAGCAGCGAGGTCCTCGCCGAGGCCGGTCACGGCGAGCACACGACCGCCCGAGACCCTGCCACCGCGCAGACCCGCCGGGAACAGCAGGACGTCGTCACCGAACGCCTGCTCGTCGATCGTCACCACGGCGCCCGTGGCCGGCTCGTCGGGGTAACCCTTGGCCGCGGCGACGACCGTGCACGTCGCGCCCGCCCGGAATGTGATCGCGTCGTCACCGAAACCACCTGTCGCAGCAGCGAGCATGATGACCGCGAGATCCGAGTCGACGAGCGGGAGCACTGCCTGGGTCTCGGGATCGCCGAGGCGGACGTTGTACTCGATCAGGCGCGGACCTTCCGGGGTGATCATCAGTCCGGCGAAGAGGGTGCCGACGTACGGCGTGCCGAGTGAGCGGAGGTGGTCGAGCAGCGGCTGCACGAACACCGCCGTCAACTCGTCTGCGGATGCGGTCACCGCTGCCGGCGCGAGCGCGCCCATGCCGCCGGTGTTGGGACCGGTGTCGCCCTCGCCGATGCGCTTGTGATCCTGCGCCAGCGGCAGCGGCATGCCCCGTTCGCCGTCGCAGAGCACGAGCAGCGAGCACTCGGGGCCGGTGAGCCGCTGCTCGAGCAGGAAGGGACCTCTCACTGCTCGGATCGCAGCCTCGGTGTCGGCGTCGCCGCTCGGGACGATCACGCCCTTGCCGGACGCCAGCCCGTCTGCCTTGACGACGACGTCGTCGCCGACCGATCTCCACCAGCCGATCGCCCCGTCCACGTCGGCGCTGCCCGAGAACGCCTTCCAGCGGGGGCCTGGGATCCCGAGCGTCGTCGCCATCTCCCTTGCGAACGACTTCGTCGACTCGAGTCTCGCCAATTGCGCCGTGGGACCGAAGCAGGCAACGCCGCGCAGGGTGCACTCGTCGGCGATGCCGTCGACGAGCACTGATTCCGGACCGGGGACGACGAGGTCGATGCCGGTCGTGTCGCCGGAAAGCGCTACCGCGATCTCGACGTCGTGACCGTGGCGTCGGCAGGCCCAGGCGATCGCCTGCTCGCGTCCGCCATTGCCGACGACGAGGACGCGCATCAGCGAGTGATCGCTCCGGTCACGCCAGCGCCCGTTCGAACGAGAGCTTCGGCTGGGCGAGCTCGACCTCGATCGGGTAGTGCCCGGTGAAGCAGGCGTTGCAGTACCCGTCGCCGGATCCGTCCTTGCGACCGACGGCTCGCATCATGCCCTCGAGCGACAGGAACGCGAGCGAGTCGGCATCGATGTGCTCGCGGATCTCGTCGATGGAGAGCCGAGCGGCGACGAGATCGCCGTCGTGGCCCATGTCGACGCCGAAGTGGCAGGCGTCCGTGATCGGCGGGCACGTGATGCGCACGTGGACCTCCTTAGCCCCTGCGTCACGGATGAGGCGCACGAGTGGTCCGGCCGTCGTGCCCCGCACGAGCGAATCGTCGATGACGATGACCCGCCTGCCGTCGAGGTTGGAGCTGAGCGCGTTGAACTTCAGCGCCACGCCACGCTCGCGGATGTCCTGAGTCGGTTCGATGAAGGTCCGCCCGATGTAGCGGTTCTTGATCAGTCCGTCGTTGAAGGCGATGCCGGATTCCTGCGAGTACCCGATGGCAGCAGGGATCGACGAGTCCGGCACCGGGACGACGACGTCGGCGTCGACATGTGTTTCGCGAGCGAGCTCGCGCCCGAGGTTCTGACGCACCGTGTGCACCATCTGGCCGTCCCAGCGCGAGTCGGGACGGGAGAAGTAGACGAACTCGAACGTGCACCGTGCCTGCTTCGTCGCCGGCGTCAGCGCCTGTCGCCGGCGGATCTCGGCGCCGCGCAACGTCACGATCTCGCCGGGCTTGACCTCGTCGATGTCGGTGCAGCCGAGCGTCGAGAGTGCGCATGTCTCGGAGGCAACGGCGTGTCCGCCGTGCGGCAGGCGCCCGACCGACAGCGGACGGAAACCCCACGGGTCGCGCACGGCGACGACCTCGTCGGCGGCGAGCAGGACGAGTGAGAACGCTCCCTTCCACGCCGGCAGCGTGCGCTCGACGCGCTCCTCCCATGTCGAGCCGCCCGACGAAGCGAGCATCAGCGTGAGCACCTCGCTGTCGCTCGACGCCGTCAGCCCGAAGCCCTTTGCGAGCAGTTCCGAGCGCAGCGTCTGCGCGTTGACGAGGTTGCCGTTGTGCGCGGTGGCGAGCGGGCCGTGCATCGTCTCGACGAGGAACGGCTGCACGTTGCGCGACGAGCTGCCGCCCGTCGTGGAGTACCTCGTGTGGCCGATGGCGTGGTAGCCGGTGAGCGGCGCGAGGGCCGCCTTCGTGAACACGTTGGAGACCAGCCCGGCGTCCTTGTGCACGCGCGCCCGCTGCCCGTCGCTGACTGCGATACCAGCAGCCTCCTGACCGCGGTGCTGCAGGGCGAACAAACCGAAGAACGTGAGCTGGGCGATGCCGTCGCCGTTGGGGGTGGAGATCGCGACGACACCGCACTCCTCGCAGGGGGCATCGTCGTCGTGTCGAGGGTCGTGTGGCTGCTCGGTGCTCATCAGCTCGTTCCAGTCTCGCGCAGGTGGTCGTGCAACCAGCGCTGCACTCGTGGGGCGACCGGGTACTCGCCATGGCGGAACGGCTGGCCGGTCAGCCGTTCGTAGCTCTCGATGTAGCGCGTCGACGTCGCCGCCCAGACGTCGCCGGGCAGCGCAGGTGGTTCACCGTCGCCGCGATAGCCGGTGGCGGCGAACGCGAGGCGCACGAACTCCTTGTCGAGGCTCTCGGGCTCCTCGCCGGCGGCGAGTCGCTCGTCGTAGGTCGCAGCGATCCAGTAGCGCGACGAGTCTGGCGTGTGCACCTCGTCGATCAGCAGCAGCTGATCGACGTCGTCGTAGCCGAATTCGTACTTCGTGTCGGCGAGCACCAGCCCGGCCTCGGCGGCAAGCTCCTGGCCCCGCGCGAACAGCGCGAGCGCGGCGTCCTGCACGTCGCGCCACCGGTTTGTGGTCACGAGATCACGCCGCACCACGTCGTCACACGACAGCGGGACATCGTGACCGTCGACGCTGCCCTTCGTCGTCGGCGTCACGATGGCGCCGGGGAACGGAGTGTTCTTGCACATCGCCTCGGGCAGGACGTGGCCGTCGATCGTGCGCTGTCCGGACTCGTAGCGCCGCCACATCGAGGTGTCCGTGACACCGGTGAGGTAGCCGCGCACGACCACCTCGACGGGCAGCGGCGTGGCCGCTCGGGCGACGAGCACGTTGGGGTCCGGCACGTCGATGACGTGGTTGGCGACGATGTCGCGCGTCTCGTGGAACCACCAGGCGGCGAGCTGGTTCAGCACCTGGCCCTTGTACGGCACGCCGGCGAGCACCCGATCGAACGCCGACAGGCGATCGGTGGTGACGAACAGTCTGCGGCCCGCACCGAAGGAGTACGACGTGCGCACCTTGCCGTCGCGGCGATCGGGGAGCGGCAGGTCGATGGACGTGAACGGCTCGACCGCTCCTCGCGCGGCGTCGGAGTCAGAGGCCATTGGCGTAGCGCACTCCCGCAGCGAACAGTCGCACCCCGAGATGCAGGGACACGTCCGACGACCGGTGTGCCGGGTGCTGGCGCGTCGAGAGGTGGTTCTCCGGGTGCGGCATGAGGCCGAGCACGACCCCGGACGCGTCGCACACGCCCGCGATGTCGGCCACAGAGCCATTGGGGTTCGTCCCGGAGTAGCGCAACGCCACCTGCCCGGCGGCGCGCAGCCCGTCGGGGTCTGGGTGCACGTAGCGGCCCTCGCCGTGGGCGATGGGACAGTGCACGTCGTCGGCCTCGCCGTCGAGCCACACGCAGACGGAGTCGAGCTGTGGTGACAGCGACACCCAGCGGCAGTCGAACCGCCCGTGCTGATTGTGGCCGAGCGCCCCCGGCAGCAGGCCCGCCTGGGTCAGCACCTGGAACCCGTTGCAGATGCCGACCACGGGACGACCCGTGTCGACGAAGTGGGTGAGCGCCAACCCGAGCTTCGTGTCGCCGGTCGGCCCGGCGATGTCGAGCGCGAGCATCCTCCCCGCACCGAGCGAGTCGCCGTAGCTGAAGCCGCCGGCGATCACGAGCATGTCGGCGTCGTCGAGCCGTGTCGGGTCGTTGACCAGCTCGGCTGCGAGCGCGACGGACGGTTCGGCACCGACGACGGACAGCGCCGCGACGACGTCGACGTCGCGGTTGGTGCCCGGTCCGGCGACGACGAGCGCGCGGGTCACGGCGACACCGAGGTTTCGACGGGGCTCGACGCCCCTCCGAAGGCGGTGCGCAGGTCGTCGAGCGCGAGCGCCGCGCCGTCGGGCAGCGTCAGCACGGGG
>JALZNU010000131.1 GCA_030857495.1 Actinomycetota bacterium
ACGCACCACCACGACGCCGACGACGACGCCGACGGTCAACGCTTACCGACGGGCACGACGCGACGCCCGGGCCAGCCGAGCAGATCGCACTTGCCCGGCAACGAGCCCGAACACTCAACTCGGCGAACTGACCGTCGCACGGGCGGCGATCGCCACGACGACGTCGTGTGGCGAGGCACACACCTCGATCGCGCCACTGCCGAGCAGTTCGTCGGCGCCCCCGTAACCCCATCCGGCACCAAGGCACTCGATCCCGTTGGCGACCGCACCCTCGACGTCGTGGTCGCGATCGCCCACCATCACCACCCGGCGCCGTGCCGACTCGTCGATCCCGAGCCGCAACAGCGTCTCGGTGATGACGCCGGCCTTGGTCCTGCGAGCACCAGGACCGTCGAGCTCGAACGTGGCGCCCACCGTCGTTGCGAACCGATCGGTGATGCCGAAGTGCTCGACGATCCGCACCGCCGTCTCCTCCGGCTTCGCCGTTGCGATCGCCAAGGTCATCCCCATCTCGGCGAGGTCGTCGAGCATCTCCATCACGCCGGGGTACATCGTCGTCTCGAACAGGCCACCCAGCTCGTAGCGCTCGCGGTAGGCGCCGATCACGCCCGTGACCTGCTCGGGAGTCAGTCCGATCCGTGGCAGGCCGAGCTCGAATGGTGGGCCGACGAGCGTGAGCATCGCCTCGTCACCTGGATCGGCGACGCCGACCACCTCGAACGCCGCCCGCAGCGACGTCGAGATGCCGTGCAGCGAGTCACTGATCGTCCCGTCGAGGTCGAGGAGCACGTGGGTCACGGCTTCCCCGGCGGAATCGTCAGACACGCGACTCCTGGATCGCCTGCCACACCCGCTCGGGTGTCGTCGGCATCTCGATGTGGCGCACCCCGAGGTGCGACACGGCGTCGACGACGGCCGAGTGGATCGCCGGCGTGGCTCCGATGGTCCCGGACTCGCCGATGCCCTTCGCCCCCAACGGATTGACGGGCGTCGGCGTCTCGAGGTGCACGAGCTCGAACGACGGCAGTTCGGCGGCCGACACCATCGCGTAGTCGATGAGGTTGGCGGTGATCGGGTTGCCGTCCTCGTCGTAGCGGACCTCCTCGAGCAGCGCCTGCGCCGCGCCCTGGGCGATGCCGCCGTGCTCCTGACCCTCGACGAGCAGCGGGTTGATCATCGTGCCGGCGTCGTCGCAGGCGACGTGGCGCACGAGTCGTGCCTTGCCGGTCTCGGTGTCGACGTGGACGACGGCGATGTGGGCGCCGAACGGGAACGAGGGGCCGCTCGACGTGGTCGACTCCTGCGTGAGCGTCTGCTCGTCGGCGCCGCCGGCCAGCTCACCCCACGACGTCGCAACCGACGGTGTGCCTACGACGTGGAACCGTCCGTGCTCGACATCGAGCACGACGTCGGCTTCCGCCGCCTCGAGCCGCGTCGCGGCGAGGCGCGTGGCGGCCTCGACGAGATCGGCCGCCGACCGGTCGACCGCGGCGCCTCCGTGCTGCAGCGACCGCGACCCCATCGTGCCGCCGCCCGTCGCAACGGCGTCTGTGTCGCCCCAGCGCAGCGTGATGCGATCCATCGGGATGCCGGTGCGCTCGCTGACGAGCATCGAGAACGTCGTGTCGTGGCCCTGACCGTGCGGCGAGACGCCCGTGAACACCGTGGCCCCACCGTCGTCGTCGATCACGATGCGCGCCGTCTCCGTCGAGTCGATGCCTCCCGTGATCTCCACATAGGTGCTCACGCCGATGCCGATCTGCACGGGATCCCCACTCGCACGTCTCACCGCCTGGTCCGACCGCAGCGTCTCGTAGTCGGCCGCCTGCAGCGCAACATCCAGCGCAGCGGCGTAGTCGCCGCAGTCGTAGGACTGGCCGGTCGCCGTCGTGTAGGGCTCGTCGAACGGTGCGATGAGGTTGCGTCGCCGCACGTCGACCGGATCGAGCCCCGTTTCGAGTGCGAACAGGTCCATCGCCCGCTCGATGGCAGCCGTCGCCTCCGGCCGTCCGGCCCCGCGATAGGCGACGACGGGCGTCGTGTTGGTGACGACCGAGATCGATCGGGCCTCGATGTTGGGGATCGCGTACACGCCCGATGCCATCGGCAACGTCATGAACGGCGCCAGCACCGAACCGACTCGGGGAAAGGCGCCGCTGTCCTGCACGACCTTGAGCCTGTAGTGGCTGACCGTGCCCTCGCGGTCACCACCGATCGTCACGAACTGCACCTGCGCTCGGCCGTGCCCGAGGCCGACCATCGACTCGCTGCGTGTCTCGGTCCACCGAATGGGCCGGCCGACGTGGCGGGCGATGAGGGCGACCAGCAGCTCCTCGGGGTACGGGCTGATCTTGGCGCCGAACCCGCCGCCGACGTCCGGCGTGACGACGCGCACCGAATCCGGATCCACGCCGACTGCCTTCGCGAACTCGTCGCGGGCGCCGTGCACGTGCTGGCTCGACATCCAGGCGACGAGCTGCTCGCCGTCCCACGCGGCGGCCGCGACGCGCACCTCCAGCGGGCACGGTGCGAGCCGCTGGTTGACGATGCGATGCGACACCACGACGTCGCAGCCGGCGAAGAACTCGTCGTCGGTCAGATCGGGTCGCCCGAGCGCCGTCGAGTCGAGGCACGTGTTGGACCCCGTCTCCTCGTACAGCAGGATCGTGTCCTCCAACGCGTCCTCGGGGTCGACGACGGCCGGCCGCGGGTCGATGTCCGCCCAGATGGCGTCGACGGCATCGGCGGCCACCACAGGCGACTCGGCGACGACGGCCACCATCGGCTCACCGACGTAGCGCACGCGTTCGGCGGCGAGCATCGGTGCCGCCATGCCGGGGGAGAAGTCGGCGGGCACCGGTTCGAGGCCGAGATCGCTCCCGGTGAGCACCGCCACGACCCCGGGCATCGACGCCGCGTCGGCGACCTCGATGTTGCGCACGTCGCCGTGGGCCACAGGGGACCGGTAGTAGGCGACGTGCAGCGCGCCACGGAACAACGGCTCGTCACGGAGGTCGTCCAGGTAGATGCCTCCGGTCGTGATGAACTTGGGGTCCTCCTTGCGGATGACCCTGGTACCGAGGATGCTGCCGACCACGAGGGCGCAGGCTAGGCCTCACCCGTCGTCAACCTTGCAACCCTCATTGGGCACCCTCACTTGGGCACCACCCTCACTTGCCGGCGCGCACCTCGAGGATCTGGGTGACGGGCGAGTACGGCCAGCCCTTCGGGAGGCGCTTCGGCAGCACCAGGTCGTCGACGACGCGGGTGCGCTGCTCGCCGAGCTCGAGGTATCCGATCTCCTCGCGCGCCGCCTCCTTCGTCCCCGCCTCGGTCTGCAGCCGGTCGACCTCCACCTGGAGATCGCCGTTGACGCTGTTGAGCTCTTGCAGCTGCACCTCACGTTCCTTGATCCCGTCACGCTGGTCGAGCCACGTGCGCAGCGGCAGCACGTAGAGCGTCACGACGATCGCCAGCCCGATGGTGATCACGGCGAGACCAACGGCGAGGCGTGACGTGAGCCGCTGGGTGATCGCATGCTCACGTGCGATGGGGCGGGTCAAGTCGCCCAGTCGTGAGCGTCCGGCGTCGGAGGCGCGCCGCTTCGGTCGTCCGATCGTTGTTCGGGCGTCGCTCACGGCGACCATCATGGCAGAAGTCTTCGGGAATTTCCCGGCAGTCAACGGGAATGCATCCACGATGCATCAACTCGGCACGAGATCCTGGGGAGTCTCACGCTACGTTCGGGAGGATGCAGGGTCGTCTCATCATTCTTCCCGACGGCATCGAGCGCCGCGCGTACACCGCCGTGGAGGCCGCGAACGCACTCGGCGTCACTGCCAAGACGCTGGTCGCCTGGACCGATGCCACCCGTCGCGGCGGGGCGCGCCTCGACGGCTGGGCACCCCGCTCGGTCGATCCCGCCGAGCACCGCTGGCTCGTCGATGCCGATGCGCTCGACCGCATCGTCGCCGAGCGCACCCCTGCGATCCGTGCGCCGGCGATGGACGAGCGGACCCGGCTCGACGAGGAGCGGCACCTGTTCGAGATGGAACGGGCGCTGTTCGCCAGCGAGCGTGTCCAGCAGCTCGAGGAGGACAACGCCCGCCTGCGTGACGATGTCGCCCGCCTGCGCCGCCAGCTCGCCGCGCTCGGCGACGTGGTGCGCACGCTCACCGCGCCGGCCACGTGACGCGCTCAGGCGACGAAGTCGTGTCGCAGCTCGGAGTCGGCCTACCCGCTCGAATCGCCGAACGGGTTGGAGAAGCGCGCCGACTCGCCGAGTTCGGACTCGAGGCGTAGGAGCTGGTTGTACTTCGCCACTCGGTCGCTGCGAGCGGGCGCGCCGGCCTTGATCTGCCCGCAGTTCGTGGCGACGGCGAGGTCGGCGATGGTGGTGTCCTCGGTCTCGCCGCTGCGGTGACTCATCACCGCCGTATAGCCCTTCGACTGCGCCAGCGCCACCGTCGTGAGGGTCTCGGTCAGCGTGCCGATCTGGTTCACCTTGACGAGCACGCTGTTGGCGACGCCCTCGTCGATGCCGCGCTGCAGGCGGGCTGCGTTCGTCACGAACAGGTCGTCACCGACGAGTTGCACCCGCGATCCCAGCTCACTCGTGAGCGTCGACCACCCGTCCCAGTCATCCTCCGACATGCCGTCCTCGATGGAGACGATGGGGTAGGCGTCGACGAGGCGCTTCCAGTACTCGACGAGCCCGTCGACGTTGAGCGTGCGGCCCTCGCCCGTCAACACGTACTGCCCGTCGCGTGCGAGCTCGCTCATCGCCGGATCGAGGGCGATCGCGATGTCGTCGCCGGGCCGGAACCCCGCTGCCTCGATCGCCTCGACGAGCAGCACGACGGCGTCCTCGTTGGAGGCCAGATCGGGAGCGAATCCGCCCTCGTCGCCGACCGCGGTGTTGAGCTTGCGCGCCGCGAGCTGCGACCGCAGCACGTGGTACGTCTCGGCGCCCCATCGCAACGCCTCGGAGAACGAGGGGGCGCCGATCGGCATGAGCATGAACTCCTGCAGGTCGATGTTGTTGTCGGCGTGGGCACCGCCGTTGAGCACGTTGAGCATCGGTACCGGCAGCCGGTGGGCGTTCGCCCCGCCGACGTAGCGGTAGAGCCCGAGACCCGACTCCTCGGCGGCCGCCTTCGCCACGGCGAGGCTCGTGCCGAGCATCGCGTTGGCGCCGAGCCGTCCCTTGTTGTCGGTGCCGTCGAGCGCGATGAGCAGCTCGTCGAGCCCGCGCTGGTCGAGCGCCTCGAACCCGTCGACGGCCGCGGCGATCTCGTCGTTGACGAA
>JALZNU010000132.1 GCA_030857495.1 Actinomycetota bacterium
CAGACCTCGCCGCCGAGCACACCGTTGCCGGGCAGGGTTCCGGTGGACTCCTCGTCGGGCAGCAGCACGAGCCACGACCAGGCGTCCAGGCTGGCGGCGCGCAGGAACATCGAGGCGACGCAGAGTGTGACGACGATCACCGGTGTCGTCACATCGAAGTCACCGATGCGCCGCCACGGCTTGCCGCCGAAACCACCTGGAGCAGCAAACGCGAACCGACCCATGCCGCCCTCACCGTACCGTGTAGCTCGTCTTGCCGTGGGGGCGGCGCCCTGCCTCCGTGGGGGCTGCGCCCCCACACCCCATCGCCGTGCGGCTCCCTGGCGGTCGCTCGCTCGGCGGGCGCAGGAGCGCCCGTAGCCTGAGATGGCCATGATCTCCCGTCCGCCAGCCGGCACGATCCCCGACGAACCAGGCTCGTACCAGTTCAAGGACGCGCACGGACGGGTGATCTACGTCGGCAAGGCGGCGAGCCTGCGCCAGCGGCTCTCCAACTACTTCGCCGACCCGCGGTCGCTGCACCCACGAACGGCCCAGATGGTGGAGTTCGCAGAAACCGTCGACTGGACCATCGTGCGCAACGAGGTCGAGGCGCTGATGCTCGAGAACGAGCTGATCAAGGCGCACCAGCCGCGCTTCAACGTCCGCCTCCGCGACGACAAGAGCTTCCCGTTCCTGGCCCTCACGGTCGACGAGCAATGGCCTCGGGCGATGGTGATGCGCGGCCGCAAGCGAAAGGGCACGCGCTACTTCGGTCCGTACGCTCATGCCTACGCGATCCGCGAGACGCTCGATCTGTTGCTGCGCAGCTTCCCGATCCGCACCTGCAGTCCGGCGAAGTTCCGCCAGCACGAGCTGCTCGGGCGGCCGTGCCTGCTCTACCACATCGAGAAGTGCGCCGGCCCGTGCGTCGGCAACATCGAGGAAATGCCCTACCGCCAGCTCGTCACCGAGCTCGGCAAGTTCCTCGAAGGTGACACCGACGAGGTCGTGCGCCGTCTCGAGAGTGACATGTCGACCGCCGCGGGCGCACTCGACTACGAGCGGGCCGCGAGGGTTCGCGATCGGTTGACAGCGGTGCGCAAGGCAGTCGAGAGCCAGCAGATGGTCGTCGAGGGACGCGAGGACCTCGATGCGATCGGCATCGCCGACGACGAGCTGGAGGCGTCGGTGCAGGTGTTCTTCGTGCGCAAGGGCCGCGTCGTCGGGCGCAAAGGCTTCGTACTGGACAAGGTCGAGGCGCTCTCGCCGGCAGGGCTCGTCGCTCGCGTCCTCGAGTCGCTGTACGGCGATGACCCACCCCAGGGCATCCCGAGGTCGGTGCTCGTCCCCGTCGATCCCGACGAGCGAGACGTCCACGAGGAGTGGCTCACCCGGCTGCGCGGCTCGAACGTGCAGATCCGGGTGCCCCAGCGCGGCGCGAAGCGGACGCTGCTCGGCACGGTTACGCACAACGCCGAGGAGTCGTTCACCCGTCACCGTCTGCGTCGCGCCAGCGATCACAACACGCGAAGCCGGGCATTGACCGAGCTGCAGAATCACCTCGACCTGCCTCATGCACCGCTGCGGATCGAGTGCTACGACATGGCGCACCTCCAGGGCACCGACTACGTCGGCTCGATGGTCGTGCTCGAGGACGGGCTGCCCAACAAGCGCGAGTACCGGCGCTTCAAGGTGCACGTCCCCGGCAACGACGACTACGCGGCGATGGAGGAGGTGCTCACGCGGCGCCTCACCGCCTACCTCGCCCAGCGCGGTGCGCCGGCGCCAGAGCCGGGGGAGCGGCCGGGCAAGTTCGCCTACCCGCCGCAACTCGTCGTCGTCGACGGCGGAAAGGGGCAACTCGGTGTCGCCGAGCGCGTCGTGCGCGAGCTCGGCCTCGCCGACGAGATCGCCGTCGCCGGTCTCGCCAAGCGGTTCGAGGAGGTGTTCGTGCCCGGTCGGTCCGACGCAGTCGAGATCCCTCGGGGGAGTGAGGCGCTGTTCATGCTGCAGCGCATCCGTGACGAGGCGCATCGCTTCGCCAACACGTTCCATCGCGAGCGCCGCAGCAAGCGCATGACGGCCTCCTCGCTCGACGGCATCGAGGGCCTGGGCGAGGTGCGCCGGACGCGTCTCGTGAAGACGCTCGGCGGCGTCAACGCCGTGAAGCGTGCTTCGCGCGAGGAGCTGCGGGCGCTCTCGTTCTTGCCCGATGCCGTCGCAGACGCGGTGTTCGCGAGGTTCCACGCCGATGCCGGTGCGGGGGCGGAGGCGGAGGCGGCGTCGTGACGACCGAGTGGACGTGGGAGGACCACGCTGACTGGTGGATCGACCGCTTCACCGACGGCGTCGATCCCGAGTACGTCGAGCAGTTCGTGCCGATGGCGCTGGCCGAGCTCGCCGGTTTCGACCGCGTGCTCGACCTCGGGTGCGGCGAGGGCCAGATCGGGCGATCGCTCGCAGGCTCGGGCGCCGATGTCGTCGGCGTCGACCCGACGGTCGGTCAGTTGCGTGTCGCGATCGAACGGGGCGGCGGGCCGCGCTACGTGCGCGCCGTTTCGTCGGCGCTCCCGTTCGCAGACGGGTCATTGGATGCCGTCGTGGTGTGCCTGGTGATCGAGCACGTCGACGCACTGGAGGAGACGCTCGGCGAGATCGCCCGGGTGCTGCGGCCGGGCGGTCGCCTCGCCTGGTTCCTCAACCATCCGCTCTTCCAAACCCCGGGTAGCGGCTGGATCGACGACCACATGGTGGATCCGCCCGAGCAGTATTGGCGTGTCGGCCCGTATCTCGACGAGGAGGTCAACATCGAGCCGGTCGAGCCCGGTGTCCACATCCGGTTCGTCCACCGCTCGCTGTCGACGTACGTCAACGCGCTTGCCGATGCCGGACTGTTCATCGAGCGGATGGAGGAGCCGCCCCCGCCGGCCGGGTTCCTCGACCGTGCGCCCGAGTACCGCGAGGCGCAGTCCATCCCACGTCTCTTGTACCTGCGCTGCGCCCGGCGCTAGACGTGACCGAGACGACCGCGGGTGCGCTCGCGCCCACGCCACGCCAGCGATTCCGCGCCGGCCTGCGAGCCGGCATCCCGTTCGGGCTCGCCGCCGGTGTGCTGTCGATCTCGTTCGCCGTCGTCGCGCTCGACGCAGGGTTGTCGCCGCTGGCGACGATCATGATGTCCGTCGTCGTGTTTGCCGGTTCGGCACAGTTCGCCTCGGTCGCGATCTTCGGCGGGGGTGGCAGCCTCGCCGCAGCCATCGCCGCTGCGGCCCTGGCGCACTCGCGCTTCTTGCCCATGGGCGCGTCGATCGGTCCGTCGCTGCCCGGCGGGCCGCTGCGCCGGGCGCTGCAGGGCCAGACGGTCGTGGACTCGTCGTGGGCGCTGGCGGCGCGTCCCGACGGCAGCTTCGATCGCTGGCTGCTCTTCGGCTCGACATTGCCGCAGTACGTGATGTGGCAGGCCGGCACGATCGCCGGGGCGTTCGCCGGTGACGTGATCGGCGACCCTGACCGGCTCGGACTCGACGCCGTCTTCCCGACGTTCTTCCTCGTGCTGCTGATCGGCGAGCTGTGCAACGGCCGTGCGAAGAGCGTCGCCGTCGCCGGCGCTGCGATCGCGCTGGTGCTGGTGCCGATCACACCGATCGGTGTCCCCGTGCTCGTGGCGAGCCTCGCCGCGCTTGCAGGGCTCTCACGTCGCGCGCGTGAGGACTTCGAGCGCGGGGCGGCCGAGGTGGCGGCGTGAGTGCGTCGACAACGCTCATCGTCGGCGTCGCTCTCACGACGGCGGCGATGAAGGCAGCCGGACCGATGGCTGCTGGGGGGCGACGGTTGCCGACGGCTGCGTTGAGCGTGGTCGCGATGCTGGCACCGGCGTTGCTGGCTGCGCTCGTGGTCACGTCGGCGTTCGCCGACGGGACCGACCTCGCTGTCGGAGCCGACACTGCGGGCGTGGCGGCCGGTGGCGCAGCGGCGATGTGGGGCCGTTCGGTCATCGTTTGCGTCATCGTGGCAGCGGTCGTGTGTGCCGTGCTGCGCGCCGTGTGACGGATCGTCTTTGATGCCGTGTCCAGGGGGGATGGACTCGCTACGGTGGGAGCCGATGGCCGAGATCGTCTTGATCACGGGTCTCTCCGGGGCGGGACGATCCTCCGCTTCCGACGTCCTGGAGGACCTCGGCTGGAACGTCATCGACAACCTCCCGACCAACCTCGTCTCGAGAGTCGTCGAGTTGGTGCTGGCGCCGGGAAGCGCGATCGAACGACTTGCCGTCGTCGCCGGTCGCCAGCACGGCCAGGTGCTGGACGAGCTCAGCGCCATCCGTGAGGCAGGGCACCATGTGACCCTCATCGTGCTCGACGCCCGAACGTCGGCGGTCGTGAAGCGTTACGACGCTACTCGCCGTCGCCATCCTCTCGCTGACGAGGCCGGCGGTGTCATCGAAGCCATCGAGCTCGAACGGTCGCGCCTGGAGCCGGTGCGCGAGGCCGCCGACATGGTCATCGACACCTCGGACATCAACATCCACGAGTTGCGCGAGCGCCTCAACGCGGCGTTCGACTCCGAAGAAGACCCGCACGAGCTGCAGCTGTCCGTCGAGAGCTTCGGGTTCAAGCACGGCCTGCCGCTCGACGCCGACATCGTGATGGATGTTCGCTTCCTGCCCAACCCACACTGGGTCGACGAGCTGCGGCCCCAGACCGGGTACGACGCGGCGGTGCGCAGCTTCGTGCTCGACCGTCCGGAGACCTCCGACTTCCTGCGCCGGTTCGAAGAGCTGCTCCTCAGCCTGCTGCCGACGTACCGGGCGGAGGGTCGCACATATCTCACGGTCGCCGTGGGCTGCACGGGAGGGCGTCACCGTTCGGTGGCGATCGTCGAGGAGTTCGTGTCGAGGCTCCACCATCGCGGTGTCGGCGTGCGGGTCACGCACCGCGACATTCAGCGCTGATACGGGCTCGTCGGCTATGAAGTGAGGCATATGAGTGTTCGTGTAGGTATCAACGGTTTCGGCCGCATCGGCCGCAACTTCTTCAGAGCTGCCCGCGAGCGCGGCGCCGACATCGACTTCGTCGCCGTCAACGACCTCGGCGACCGCGCCACGATGGCGCACCTGCTGAAGTACGACTCGGTGCTCGGCATCCTGCCCGACGACATCAAGGCGACGTCCGCCGGGATCCAGGTCGGCAGCGACACACTCGCAGTGCTGTCCGAGCGCGAGCCCGCCAACCTGCCATGGGGCGATCTCGGCGTCGACGTGGTCGTCGAGTCGACGGGCTTCTTCACGTCGCGCGACAAGGCGGCGGCGCACAACGAAGCGGGCG
>JALZNU010000133.1 GCA_030857495.1 Actinomycetota bacterium
AGCTTCCACCTCGTGACGTTCCCCGAGACCCGCGGCGACCACGTGTGGGCGAGCGCCCTCGCCACGCTCGTCGACGCCCGGGCGAAGCGCGTCGAGATCCGCAAGGTCGACGGCGAACCGGTCGATCGCGACATCGCCGAGATCCTCGAGGCCAGCGGCTACGTCGCCGGGTACCGCGGTCATGCCGTCCGCTGACGCGGTGGATGACCCGATCCGCGAGCGCAGGGCGCGCATCGCCCACTGGACGCTGCTCGCCAACCGCATCGGCTACCTCGTGCTGGCGCTCGCCGTCGCGCTGTTCTTCATCGCGCTGGCGGTGAGTTTCAACGCGGCCATGGCCACGGCCGTCATCGTCGCGCTCATTGTCGCGTTCGTGCTGCTGGCACCGTCGATCGTGCTCGGATACGCCGTGAAAGCCGCCGAACGGGACGATCGCGAACTCGGCTACTGACCGTTACTGTTCGGTAACCATGTCGACCCGACTCCCCGCACCGGCACGTCGCGAGCAAATCCTCGCCGTCGCGCTCGAGGTGTTCTCCGTCGACGGCTACCACAACACCTCGATGAACGAGGTCGCCGAGGCGGCCGGTGTGACGAAGCCCGTGCTGTACCAGCACTTCGACTCCAAGCGCGAGCTGTACCGGGCACTGCTCGACGAGGTGGGCGAGCGGCTGCTGACGGCCATCACCGAGGCCACGGCGACCGTGACGGACGGCAAGAGCCGCACGGAAGCGGGGTTCCTCGGGTACTTCCGCTGGGTCGCCGAAGATCACGCCTCGTTCCGACTGCTTTTCGGTGGCGGCGCCCGGCGCGACGACGAGTTCTCGGCTGCCGTGCGCCGTGTCACCGCTGCCGCCGCCGGCGCGATCGCGCCGCTCATCGAGGTCGAGATCGACGAGGAGCGCAAGCTGATGCTGGCGCACGCGCTCGTCGGGCTCGCCGAGGGGGCGAGCCGGATGCTCGTCGACCACGGCGAAGTGTTCGATCCCGACGAGGTCGCAGCCGCCGTGTCGGGCCTTGCCTGGGCCGGCCTGCGGGCCGTCCAGCGCGACGCGTGACCAGCGTGGACCTGGCAGCCGGCACCATCCTCGACGACGGCTCCCGTCCCGCCGTCGAGCTGAGCGACGTGGTGGCCGTGATCGGCGGTTTCCCCGTGCTCGCCGGCGTCGATCTACGCGTCGAGCGCGGCGAGATCGTCCTGTTCCACGGCCCCAACGGCGCAGGCAAGACGTCGTTGCTGCGCCTCTGCGCCGGTCTGCTGCCCCTGGAACGCGGCACGGGCACGATCCTCGGGATGGACGTCGTCGACCACCGCGACGAGCTGCGCCGTCGCGTCGGGCTCGTCGCACACGCCAACGGGCTGTACCAGGACCTGACGGTCGCCGAGAACGTGCGCTTCTGGGCGTCGATGGTCGACGCCGACGCGGCCGAGGTCGACGTCGCGCTCGATCGCATGGGTCTGCGCGGGCGTTTGGCGGACGCACCGATCGCCCGCTGCTCGGCGGGTCAGCGGCGCCGGACGGCGTTGGCGTGCCTCGTGGTGCGTCGCGCCGAGCTCTGGCTCCTGGACGAGCCGCATGCCGCGCTCGATGCGGCTGCTCGCGACCAGCTCGATGAGATCATCCGGGCGGCCGCAGCATCCGGCGCCACCGTGCTCGTCGCCAGCCACGAGCTGGAGCGCACGATGGCGCTCGCCACCCGCCACGTCGAGGTGCGTGGCGGCCAGATCATGGAGCTGCACGGTGGCTGAACAAAGCCGCTGGATCCGCTTGCACCGAACGCGAGCCATCGCCGCCAAGGACCTGCGCGTCGAGCTGCGCGGACGGGTGTTGCTCAACCAGGTGATCCCATTCTCCGTGCTCGTCCTCGTGCTGTTCGGGTTCGCCGTCGACGACGACGGCATCGCGCAACGCGTGGCACCCGGCCTGATCTGGATGGCGACGCTGTTCAGCCTGCTCGTGATGGTGCAGCGGACGTTCGCCGTCGAGGCCGCGGATGGCGCCCTCGACAGCCTGCGCCTGGCAGGCGTCGATCCGACGGTCATCTTCTGGGGCAAGGCGATGGCGCTCGCCGTGCAGCTCGCCGTGCTCGAACTTGTCCTTTTCGCCGCCGCGATCATCCTGTTCGCCCCGACGTTGCGCCTCTCGGGCGTCGCCCTGCTCGTCGCGACGTGGATCGTCAGCACCGCAGGTCTCGCACTCGTCGGTACGCTCTACGGCGGTCTCACCGCAGGGATCCAGGGTCGCGAAAGCCTGCTTCCGCTGCTCGTGTTCCCAGTGGTGGCCCCGGTTCTCATCGGTGCGACACGCGCCGTCGAGTCCGGCCTCGGTACGACGGGAGCCGCCGTGTCGGAGGGTTGGCCATGGATCGGCCTGCTCACCGTGTTTGGCGCCGCGTTCGCCGCCGGGGGAACATTGGCTTTCGGACCACTCATCGACGACTAGTGCGAAAGGACACATCGTGGCCAACGCTCCCGCCGGAGGGATCACCCCCACGCACGACACCGGCACGCGGGCGACACAGGTGTTCGGCACGCTCGCTGCGCTCGGCGTCGCCTGGTTGTGTGCGTTCGGGCTGCTGTTCTCGCCGGCCGATCGCGACCAGCGTGAGTCCGTGCGCATCATGTACGTCCACGTCCCCTCGGCGTGGGTCGCATACCTCGCCTTCGGCGTCACCGCCGCCGCGTCGGCGCTGTACCTCCTGCGCTCGTCGCACTCGCTGACGTGGGACCGTCTCGCCGGCGCGAGCGCCGAGATCGGCGTACTGTTCATGGGCGTCACGCTCGTCACCGGCATGCTCTGGGGCCGGCTGAGCTGGGGCGTGTTCTGGACGTGGGATGCCCGACTGACCTCCACCGCGTTCCTCTTCGTGACGTTCCTCGGCTACCTCGCAGTGCGCCGGCTCGGGGGCACGCAGCACCAGCGGGCGAAGCGCAGCGCGGTGCTCGCCATGCTCGGTGTGCTCGAGATCCCGCTCGTGCATTTCAGCGTGCGGCTGTGGCGCAGCCTCCACCAGGACGCCACGGTGGCGCGCATCGAGGGTGATCCTGATCTCGACGGGTTGATGCTGTTCAGCCTCTTCGTCGGCCTGATCGCGTTCACGTTGCTGTACGTCTGGCTCGTCATCCATCGCCAGCGGGCGCTCGTCCTCGAGGACGCGCTCGAAGCCCACGGTCTCGACGCCGCACTCGTCGAACGTCGCGCAGAGGCCGCGCTGCAGGGTGGTGGACGCTGATGGAGGACGCAGGGTTCGTGATCGGCTCGTACATCGTCGTGTTCGGCGGCATCGCCGCGTATGCGGCAATGATGATCTCCCGGGCGCGGCGGCTCGCGCGGCGCGTGCCCGACGCCGACAAGCCGTGGACGTGACGACATGGACCTGACGACATGGACCTGACACCGCGCACGTCCGACGAGGTGGTCGCCGGTGCACCAGCGTCGCGGCGTCGCTGGGTGCCGATGCTCGCGCTCGCGCTCATCGTCGTCGCGGGTGGTGTCCTCGTGACGAGGTTCCTCACGTCGGCAGTCGACTACTACTGCAACGTCGACGAGATCGGTGTCCGCTCCGGCTGCGACGAGGGCCGCTCGCTGCGCGTTCAGGGCACCGTCAAGGCTGGGTCGGTGAGCACCGAGCGTGGTGTCACGGCCTTCACGATGGCGTTCAACGACGAGGAGCTGCCCGTTCGCTACAACGGCGTGCCCGGCGGCATCTTCGACGAGTGCATCCCGGTCGTCGTCCACGGCTCGATCGAGCGCGGTGTGCTGCAGGGCACCCGGATCGAGGTCAAGCACTCGTCCGAGTACGTCGACGAGAACGAGGAGCGCCTCGACGATGCCGTCGAGCGCTCGGGGGCGCGAAGGTGCTCGCCGCAAGCCTGAACGGCACGATCGGCCGCGCCGGTCTCCTGCTCGTCCTCGCTGCCACGGTGTCGGGCGCGCTCTCGACCGCCTACGCCATCCGTAAGGGCGACGCCCGGATGTCGAGCCAGTCGCGCTGGTACGCGCTGCTCGCGTTGCTCGGCGCCGTCGTCGCCGTGGCGATGATGCAGCGCGCCCTCATCACCCGTGACTTCGAGCTCGCCTACGTGCAGCAGGTCGGCTCCGACTCGACGCCGCGGATCTACAACATCGCCGCGATGTGGTCGGCGCTCGAAGGCTCGATCCTGCTCTGGTTGATCGTGCTCGCCCTGATGGTCGGCGCCGTGGCGTGGCGTTACCGGGCGAGGGCCGGTGATCCCCTCGTTGCCTGGGCGATGATCGTGCTGTTCGCCGTCACCGCGTTCTTCGCGCTTCTGTCGTTCGGTCCCGCCGACCCGTTCGCAGCAGGGGTGCCGGGACGGGACTTCGGACGCGGGCCCAACCCGCTGTTGCAGAACCACATCCTCGTGCTGTTCCACCCGCCGATCCTGTATCTCGGGTATGTCGGCATCACGGTGCCGTTCGCATTTGCCATCGCGGCGCTCGTCACGGGGAGGGTCGGCGAGGGCTGGTTGGCCGAGACACGTCGCTGGGCGCTGCTGTCGTGGGCCTTCTTGACGCTGGGGATCCTGCTCGGCGGTTGGTGGAGCTACGAGGTGCTCGGCTGGAGCGGCGTATGGGCGTGGGACCCCGTCGAGAACGCCAGCCTGCTGCCGTGGCTCACCGGGACGGCGTACATCCATTCCGTGATGGTGCAGGAGCGCAGGGGCATGCTGCGCGTCTGGAACCTGAGCCTGCTCATCGCCACGTTCGCGCTGACGATCCTCGGCACGTTCCTCACCCGCTCCGGCGTGCTGAGCAGTGTGCACGCGTTCGCTGCGGGCTCGGTCGGGGGCTACCTGTTGGCGTTCTTCGGGGTCATCGTCGTCGTGTCGTTGGGCCTGATCGCCTGGCGCGGTGACCGCCTGCGAGCACCGGGACTCATCGACTCACCGGTGTCGCGCGAGGGAGCATTCCTGGCCAACAACGTGATGTTCGCCCTTTTCGCGTTCGTCGTGCTGCTCGGCACGGTGTTCCCGCTGATCGTCGAAGCGCTGCAGGATCGCCAGACCATCGTCGGAGCCCCCTACTTCGATCGCCTCTCGATGCCGATCGGACTCGTGCTGCTGTTCCTCATGGCCGTCGCGCCTGCGCTGCCGTGGCGTAAGGCGTCGGGTGAGGTGCTCGGTCAGCGCCTCTACTGGCCGGCATGGTGCGGCGCCGGCGCCCTCGCCGTCGCCGTCGCCGTCGGTGCCGCCGGATGGGCGCCGTTGCTGGCGTTCGGACTCGGCGGGTT
>JALZNU010000134.1 GCA_030857495.1 Actinomycetota bacterium
CCCAGCTCATCGTCTACCACTTCATGTTCGATCCGGAGTGGGAGGACGGTTGCTCGAGCTGCACCGCCGGCACTGACGAGCTCTCGGCCGGCTTCCTCGACCACCTTCACGTCCGTGACACGAGCTACGTGATGGTGTCGCGCGCCCCGTTCGAGAAGCTCGAGCGCTGGCGGGCGAAGCGGGGTTGGGACATCCCCTGGTACTCCTCGTTCGGCACCGACTTCAACTACGACTTCGGCGTCACGATCGATGAATCAGTCACGCCGGGGGAGTACAACTTCCGCACGAAGGCGGAATTCGATGCGAAGGGCGACACCGAGTTCTTCGGGTCCGATCAGCCCTTCGAAATGCCAGGCATGACCTGTTTCTTGCAGGTTGACGGCCGTGTGTACCTCACCTACTCACAGTTCGCCCGCGGCCTTGAGTCGACCGGCGGCTCGTACTACTTCCTCGACCTGACGGCGCTCGGGCGCCAGGAAGAATGGGAGGAGCCGTCGGGTCGCAGTGAGTCTGTTCGCTCGGCGACGCCCGACTTCTCCGCCTGACCGCGCCAGGATGGGAGGATGGGCTTCTACTGCGAGAAGGTGTTCCCGCGATTGATGGACTGCGCCATGAGTCGGGCGCGGAACCGACCGGTCCGACAGCGTGTCTGCGGCCCGCTGGTGGGCGACGTGCTCGAGATCGGATTCGGATCGGGCCGGAATCTGCCGCACCTGCCCGCTTCGGTCTCGGCGCTGCTGGCAGTCGACCCGATGGAAGCGGGACGACACCTCGCCACCGGGCGACTGAATGCGACGACCGTGCCCGTGAAATTCGTCGGTCTCGATGGCGCCGCCTTGACGCTGCCCGACGACTCGGTCGACTCGGCTCTTTCGACGTGGACGCTGTGCAGCATCCCGAACCCGGTCGCCGCCGCACGCGAGATCGTGCGGGTGCTGCGCCCGGGTGGCGTGCTGCGCTTCGTCGAGCACGGCCGCTCGCCCGAGCCGCGCACAGCGTCGTGGCAGCGTCGGCTGAACCCGCTCCAGCAGCGGATCGCCTGCGGCTGCCACCTCGACCGCGACATCCCGACCATCCTCCGCGAGGGTGGACTCAACGTCACGCAGCTCGACACCTACTACATGAGCGGGGAGCCCAAAGTGCTCGGCTGGACGTTCGAGGGGTCGGCCCGAGCGGCATGACGCCAAGTGCCGCCATCACGTGCCGTGGGCGGATTCAGCGCAACCCGCCCCAGACGTCGTCGCCGCCTCCCGGGCTGACGCGGCGCAGCGCGGCCAATGTCAGCGCGCCGACGACGACGAGGCAGACGAGGTTGATCCCGAGCTGCATCGCCGCCCCGACCACCTCGTCGGCGTCCCAGAATGCCAGTCCCACACCGATGTCGGCGATGGCCGGAATCGTCGTCACCGAGATCAGCACGCCGACGAGCGTGCCGGCGCGGTCGTGGGCGAGCGCGAGGGTTCCGGCGACCGCGGCGGCAACGGCGACGATGACGGAGAAGGCGTCGGGCTCGGTGATGAACGCCGTGAGCGAGCGGCCGTCGGCGCGATAGACGTCTGGCACGATCCCGAAGATCCGCACAGCGCCGGCGACGACGATCCCGCCGATGATCCCGATCGCCGTCCCGGCTGCGAACGTCGTAAGCCCACGCCGCGCGAGGTCGCCATCGCGGGTTTCGAGTCCGAACGACATCGCTGCCAGCGGGCCGTACTCAGGCCCGACGACCATCGCGCCGACGATCAGGATCGGAGAGTCGGTGAGCACGCCGGCGGCGGCGATCACCGCAGCGACGGCGAAGTAGGCGATGTACGCAGGTCGCACCCACACCGACTGGCGCAGGTTGGCGGCGACCTGATCCCAGACGACGGTCTCGTCGGGCTCACCGGGCACGGCGGCGTGCAGCGCCTCGGCCCGCCGGGAGAGGCTCAGATCGGCGTGGAACAGGCTGATCGATCCGCGCTGGTCGACATCGAGGTCGATGAGCGTGTCGAGCGTCGAGTTGATCCCTTCCCTGGCGACGTCGAACGTGATCAGGTCACCTGCCGGCGACATCGACGCGCCGGGCGTCGCCATCACGTTGCACACGGAGGGATCGGCAAGCATCGCCTCGGTGACCTTGTGCGACAGGTCGTCACCGACGACGACACGGACGTGCACGAGCTCGGCCACCGGCCGATGTTGCCATGTCGCGACACCAGCAGCTGCGCGAACACGGGGCGTTGGCGGTGAACGTGCCGGGAAGGAGACAAGATGAGACCATGCAGATCACGGTGCTGCGCGGCGACGGCTGCCCGAAAATGAACCTCGGGTAGCGCACGGACGTGCGAATCACGATCCATGGCCGGAACCTTCCGGGGCGGCGATTTGTCTCCGACGGCGTCCAGCTGGAGAACGTGCACGTCGCCGTGCAGGACGGCAAGGAACCCGTTGGCCTCGTGCCGGGCGACGCGGCGTCGGCGACGTGGACGGTGGACGTGAGGTTCGTCGTCGGCGACGAAGGCGAGCTCGACCAGCGCGGTACGGCGGTGCATGGTAAGCGCGGCGAGCGGTTCCTGTACCTCACGTGGGGCGATGTCCGTGCCGACGGGTCATTCGCGATGTTCCGTCGAGCGAAGTTGGTGTTCGCCGACATCGACGCCGACCTGCTGGCTCACGCAGCAGCGGCCGACCGTGCCGGCGCTGCCGAGAACGGTGACCTGACCGTCACGCTCGACCTCACCGATGAATGGGGCTGCCCGCGATGCGCACGCGTTCGCCCGCCCATCGCCAACTGGTCCCTCGCGCCGCCGACGAACCGGTCATTTCGGAAGCTCCACTGAAATTCCGTCGTGCGTCCAGGTCGCCACCTTGGCGGTCATGCCGAAGACGCACTCGTCAGCGGTCGCGAAGGCGCCGAGCCGGTGGCGAGCAGTCTCGATGAGACCTGCGAGCCGCTCGTCGCTGACCGAGTCGCTGAGCGTCCATCCGCGAACCTCGGTCGTCACCCATTGGTCGATCGAGTCGAACCGCCCCGTGCCTTCGATGCTCAGGTACGACACATCACCCACGTCGGCCTCGCCGACGAAGGCTTCCAAGATCCCCGGCCTCCCCATGGCGAAGGGGGCATCCAGTGACCTCGCCGCATCCGCGCCGAGTTCGTCTCGGAACAACTCCTGCATGGCGACGTAACCATCGGACCGCTCGATGGCATCCCAGACCGCCACAGCTCCGCGGCGGCCGACACGGATCAGCTCGGCGAGCCCTCTCGCCGGATCGGGATAGAACATCACCCCGAACTGGCAGATCGCCACATCGAACTCGCCGTCGCCGAACGGCAGATCTTGCCCGTCCCCTTCCGCGTACTCGATGTCAGCACCATGACGACGCGCCACCGCGAGCATCGCCGGATTGACATCGATCCCGATCACCCGGCCGTCAGTCCGGCTTCGTGCGGCTCGGGTGAGGGCCCCCGTGCCGCACGCGACGTCGACGACGTGGTCGGCGGGGTTGATGCCGGCTGCTGCTGCCACCGCGTCGGCGAATCTGCCGAACAGCGCAGGGACGAACAACGAGTCATAGACCTCGGCGGCGCCCGTGTCGACCTGTCCGCGATCCCCGTCTGACATCGGTACCTCCTCCCCTCGCCGGCCTCGACAATCTTTACCATCGTCGTGCGTGGGGATGGTCGACGTTTTCTCAGGTTTGGTGACCTCGCGAGTCAGCGGTGGCGGAGGGCGGCGGTGCCGATCTCGGCGAGGTCGGCTTCGTAGTGTTGCTGCTCGACGTACAGGCGCAGATCGGCGACGCGTTGGCTGTGGGCGGCGTCGAAAACGGCTGGTCCGGGTCCGCTCGCTCGGCGGCTGGCCTCGACGATCTCGTCGCACGCGGTCGCAACGAGTTGTCGCACGGTGAGCGCGTACGCAGCGCCGATGTCAGCGGGTCGGGCGTCGATGTCCATGGCCGCGGCGTCCAGCATCGCGGTCATCGCCCAACAGGCGGCGGCGCTGCGCCCGACATTGGTGACGGCATGCAACTGGCTCTCTCGGACGTAGGCGAGCGTTGCCTCGTGAACGCCTCGGCCGCCACCTGCCCAGCAGGCAGCGACGCCGATCGCACCGTGCCAGAAACCGGGTCGCGAGAGATAGAAGTCGGGCTCGCCGATCGCCGCATCAGCGTCCACGACGACGTCGAGATCCACGCTCGCAGTCTCGGTCGCGGCGAGCGCCGGGGTGCGCCAGCCGGTGGCGTCGATGTCGACCCCACCCTGCCGGAGAGGGACGAGAAAGAGTTGCTCGTGCCCGTCGGCGAGGCGGGCGTCAACGAGGGCAGCGTCCAACAGCGAGGCGCCGCTGCAGAAGCGCAACCGACCCGACAGGCGCCATCCGCCGTCAGGTTCGGGGGTGGCGTTGACGGAACCGCCGCCGTAGCGCGACGCCCACACTCCTGCCAGCGCGTAGGCGGGAAGGGATCGGTCGCATTCGGCGACGATGGCGGCGGCGTCGCAATGGGCTTCGGCGAGCCGGGCGACGGACAGGTCTTCTTTCGCCGCGAGCTGTTGCAGGCTACGGAACCGCTCGCGGGTGTCGCCACTGGCTGGACGCGGCAACTCGAGTTTGCCCTCGGCGAGCAGGCCGCGAAGACGTCGTTCGGTCTCGCTCATCGACAAGCCTTCACGAGGTTGTCCACCAGTCGAGCCTGAACCCGGGTTCGAGATGCGAGCCCTGGTGCTGACGCACCACGGTGGAGCCGATGATCGTGTGGACCTCGTCGCCCGACAGCAGGTGATCGCCTGACACGCCACGCCAATGCACGGCAAGGAGCGTGCCACCATCGACGAGCGCACCCTCGACTCGGCCGACGAGCTCGGACAGCGCCGGCGCATCGAAGTAGTAGCCGATCTCACTCAGCACGATCAGGTCGAACTCGCCGATCGGCCACCACTCCGGGATGACACCGACGTCGAGCTCGACTCGGCACGACGGGTCGGCTGCCTCGGAGACTCGCTGACGGGCACGACGCAACACGGTCGGTGAGCCGTCACAGGCGACGAGCTCGTCGCATCGTTGCGACAGTCGCACCGTGAGCTCGCCCCCTGCGCAGCCAGGCTCGAAGACCCGCCCGAACCGGCCGGGGGGCAGCGAGGCGACCGTGATGTCGAATCGGCGCTGCTCGTACTCCGACGTCGCGAACTGCCATGGATCGTCGTCGAGGCGGTAGCGGGCCTCGAAGTCGTCGGCCGGGACCTGTCTCATCCGAAC
>JALZNU010000135.1 GCA_030857495.1 Actinomycetota bacterium
GAGGGTGGCGAGGTGGGCGAGCGCGCCGGGCGAGGAGCGGTGACCCGAGATCGGCAGGCGCAGCGCGCCGGAGAGGGCATGGCCGATGGCGGCGACGACGAACGCGACGAGCAGGAGCGACCGCAACCAGTCGCTGACGATGGACAGGAACGGCAGGCGGAACAAGTGATCACCGAGGTCCCCGCCGAGCTCGGGCACGCTCACGCCGACGTCGGGTGTGTTGCGGAACAGCAGCCACGGCTGCCAGCTGTCCATCGCCGCGATCGTGACGCGGGCCGTGACGATGACTCCAAGTGCGATCAGGATCCATCGATGCGCCGGCCCCATCCGACGCTGATAGCGACGCACGAGCGCCGCACCGACGCTGCCGGTCACGGGACCGCTGCGCAGCACGGCGAACACGGTGACGCCGAGCACGAGCGCCGTGACGGCGCCGCCGCCGAGCGAGAGCTGGACCTTGGCGGTCGTGATCGTCGACCACACCGGTGCGTCGGTGAGCGTGTCGAACCACCAGCGGTCGAGGAGGATCACGGCCGCCAGCTGGAGCAGCCGCCACAGCAGGTAGGCGGCGACGAGCGCGACGACGAGCCGGCGCTGCCAACGCGGCCGCCGTTCGATCCACGCAACGGCGGCGAAGCGCTCGGGTCGCCCAACGGTCAACATCGGTCGGCCACGCTACGCGGTGAATGGCGTGTTGGCGCGGGACCTGGTCGAGGGAAGTAGCAGCGTGCGCGCCATTGACAATGAGACGGATTCGTCTTATCGTCTCAGGCGTGGGGACGCCTGACCAACTCGCCGTGTTCGCAGCGACGAAATCGTGCTGCGAGCGCTGGGGTCTCGAGAAGATCACGGTCGACGATGTCGCCGTCGAGGCGCGCATGTCGCGAGCGACGCTCTACCGCATGTTCCCCGGTGGCCGGGACGTGCTGCTCGAGGCGTACAAGGTGCACGAGCTCGACGAGTTCTTCGAACGCCTCGGCGCGGGCATCCGCACGATCGACTCGTTCGAGGAGCTGCTGATCGCCGTCGTCGTCGGCGCCACGCGCGACCTTCGCTCCGACCACCACCTGGCCGTGATGCTCGCCGCCGAACCCGGCTCCACCATCGAGAGCCTCACGGTGGAGAGCCTGCCTCGCATCATCGCGATGGCCACGTCGTTCGTGGCCCCCCTCGCCGAGCGCTTCGTCGATCGGGACACGGCGCGAGCCGCGACCGATCTCCTCACGCGGCTCACGCTGTCTTACTTCCTCGCCCCGAGCCCCGTCGTCGACCTCGGTGACGAGGACTCGGCGCGTGCGTTCCTGTTGCCGTGCTTCTCCGCCTTCGTCAACCCGCCCACCCACGTCTGAATCTCGCCCACACAAGGAGCAACCCCACCATGACCATCACCCACGGTTCCAACCAGGAGATCCTCGGGCGTGACGAGCTCGACGACATCGAGGCCATCCTCGCTGTCACCAACACCGACGTCGACGAGATCGAGCACATCGTCAAGGACAACGCCGACGCCTTGTTCACGTGGGACTACACGCTGGCGCGCCCGGCGCTGCGCAAGCTCTACGAGAAGTCGAAGAACAGCCAATGGAACGGCGCCACCGACCTCGCATGGGACACGCCGGTCGACATCGAGAAGGTGATCGCCGACGATCAGGCCAACGCTCTGGGGTTTGACACCGAGTTCTACAGCGACAGCGTCGTCGGCAACTGGGACGACGCCAAGTGGCAGGAGTTTGGGATCGACCAGCGCCGCTGGATGCTGTCGCAGTTCCTCCATGGCGAGCAGGGCGCACTGCTGTGCACGGCGAAGATCACCGAGACCGTGCCGTGGTACGACGCCAAGTTGTACGCCGCCCAGCAGGTCGTCGACGAGGCCCGCCACGTAGAGGTGTTCGGCCGCTACCTCGAGGAGAAGTGGGAGGGCAATTTCGTCGTCAACTCCCACCTGCGGATGCTGCTCGACGACATCATCGGGGACAGCCGCTGGGACATGACCTACCTCGGCATGCAGATCATGGTGGAAGGGCTGGCCCTCGCCGCCTTCGGGTTCATGCGCCAGCTCACGACCGAGCCGCTGCTGAGCCAGATGCTGCGCTATGTCATGGCCGACGAGGCCCGTCACGTGGCTTTCGGTGTGCTGTCGCTCAAGGAGGTCTACGACGGTATGAGCGACGCCGAGCTGAAGGACCGCCAGGAGTTCGCCTACGAGGCGGCGGTGCGGATGCGCGACCGATTCCTGTCCCAGGAGGTGTGGGAGCTCCACGGCGTGAACCCGCGCGACATCGTGCCCGTCGTGCTGCAGGATCCGACGCGAGCGCTGTTCCAGCAGATGCTGTTCACCAAGATCGTGCCGAACTGCAAGAAGCTCGGCCTGCTCGACCGCAACGACTCGTGGTTGCGTCACCGCTTCGAGGAGATGGGCGTGATCCAGTTCGAGGACCTCGAGGACACTGGCGAGGAATACGACAAGCTCTCCATCGGAGCCACCGCCCCCGCATGATTCGATTCTGAGTGACGAACAACGACGACGGTCGTCGTTGTTCGTCACTCAGAGTGCGGTGGTGAGGTCGAGCTCGGCGCGGAGGTCGGCGTGGACGGCCTCGACGGACTGGGTCGCGTCGGCGGAGATGACGAACTCCTTCTGCTCGAAGAGCTCGAGGATCGGGCGCGTCTTGTCGTGGTAGTCGCGCAGACGTGCGGCGAGCGCCTCGGGGTTGTCGTCCTCGCGTGACACGAGCCGTGCGCCGCAGACGTCGCACGTGTCGTCCAGCTTCGGACGGTGGGCGATCAGGTTGTAGTCGAGTCCGCAGACGCTGCACAGCCGGCGCGCCATCACTCGCCGCATCACCTCCTCGTCGGGCATGTCGAGCTGGATGACGGCGTCGATGTCGTAGCTCTCGAGGAAGAACTCGGCCTGGCGGGCGTTGCGCGGGAAGCCGTCGACGATGAACCCGTAGTTCCAGTCGTGCATCGCGAGGCGCTCTTGCACGAGGCGCTCGACGAGGCCGTCGTCGACGAGCTCGCCCGCCGCCATCGTGCGCCGCACCTGGGCGCCGACCTTCGTGTGGTATTGCACGTTCCAGCGGAAGATGTCCCCGACGCTGAGGTGCACGAGGTCGTACACCTCGCACAGCAGCTTGGCCTGGGTCCCCTTGCCGCTGCCCTGGATCCCCATGATCACGTACTTGCGCATCGGCACATGCTCGCACCCGTCACACGTAGACAAGTAGCAGACAAGTGCTGTTAGTGTGTAGCACTGATGGCATGGGATCCCGATACGTACGACCGGTTCGCCGACGAGCGGGCTCGGCCGTTCTGGGACCTCATCGACCTCGTCGAGACGGATCGGCCGATCCGGCATGCCGTCGACCTCGGGTGTGGGCCCGGACCGCTCACCGTCGCTGCCGCCGAGCGGCTCGACGTCGGCTCGATGGTCGGCATCGACTCCTCTCTCGAGATGCTCGCCGCGGCTGAACCCCATGCCGACCAGCGCACGACGTTCGTCGAGGGAGATCTTGCTGCCTGGCCGCCGTCCGGCGACCGTGCCACGCGGTCGTCGCCAGGCGACGTCGACCTCGTGCTCGCCGCAGCGAGCCTGCAGTGGGTGCCCGACCACGGGGCCGTGCTCGCCCGCTGGACGTCGTCGCTCGCGCCGAGCGGGCAGCTCGCCGTGCAGGTGCCGAACAACGCCGACCACGTGTCGCACCGCATTGCCGCCGAGCTCGGCCACGTCGAGCCGTTCGTGTCTGCGATAGGCGGCTCGGTGCCGGCCGACCCGACGGCGGTGAACGTGCTCGCCGCCGAGACGTACGCCGAGATGCTGTTCGACCTCGGCTACGAGCGACAGCACGTGCGGATGCAGGTGTACGGACCCGTGCTCGACTCGACGGCCGACGTCGCCGACTGGATGAGGGGCACGAGCCTCACCCGCTACTTCGCCGTGCTCCCCGACGAGCTGCACGAGCCGCTCGTCGACGAGTACCGGCGCCGGCTCGTGGCCGCGCTGGGCGACCGCCGGCCGTACTACTTCGCCTTTCGCCGGATCCTGATGTGGGGCCGACTGCCCGGACGCGACGACGCCACGGCACTGCGCTGACGCCCGCAGGTCGGATCACACGCGCCGGGCACGCTTGTCGCCGGCGGTGACTCGCCATGTTGATTCGGTCTCGACGCGGCTCTCCCGGTCGGCGGGATCCTCGACGATCCGGAACTGCGCTTCGACGGCATCTCGTGTGATCTCGGCGAGGAGGTAGCCGTTGCGCACGACGGCGTGGCGTACGTGCGGGTTGACGGCGGGGTCGAGCCCGAACGTCACCGACGAGATCGCCGGGGCCATCAGCTCGGTGCAGACCACGGACGTCGACGGGTCGCCCGGCTCCTCGTGCACGTCGGCCACCATGCCGGCGTGGTAGTCGCCCGTCAGCACGATCGGGTTCGGCATCCGATCCGAGTCGAGAACCTCGAGGAAGCGGCGACGGGCCTGCGGGTAACCGTCCCACGTGTCGAGGTAGTAGGCGGGCGCGTCGGCCGTGCCGCCGTTCACGCCGGCGACGACGGTCGGGTTGCCGATCAGGTTCCACGTCGCGGCGGAGAGCCCGGCGGTCTCGTGCAGCCACGCCTGCTGCGTGCGACCGAGGTACTCCCGCGGCTCGTCGACCTCATCGCAGTCACCGAAGTCGTCGAAGTCGTCGGGCGTACGGCATGGCGGGACATCTGCGTACTGGCGCTCGTCGAGGAGGTGCAGCGTGGCGAGGTCGCCGAACGTGAAGCTGCGGAACAGGGTCATGTCCGGCCCGTCGGGTGGCGCCAATCGCAGCGGGAGGTGCTCCCAGTAGGCGCGATAGGCGGCTGCTCGCAGGGCGCGCACCTGACGAGGGCGCCTGCTCGGATCGGGCAGCGCGTCGCCGGAGTAGTTGTTGGCCACCTCGTGGTCGTCCCACATGCACACGAACGGCGCCGCCTGGTGTGCTGCCTGCAGGTCCGGATCGGACTTGTAGCTGGCGAAACGCTGGCGGAAGTCGGCGAGCGTGACGAGCGGATGGTGCGGGAGCGGGCGACGACCGGGCAGCGCCTGCTCGAACGAGTACTCGTAGATGTAGTCGCCGAGGTGCACGACGAGATCGGGTTGCTGCTCGGCGACGTCGCGGTAGGCGCCGTACTGCGCGAACTCGCGCATCTGGCAGTTGACGACGGCGATCTTCAATCGCGCCAGCGGCG
>JALZNU010000015.1 GCA_030857495.1 Actinomycetota bacterium
GCCATGGCCCCACGTCGAGCGAGCGAGGCGCCAGCCGATCTCCATCGCCGGCCGCTCCACAAGCTCGACGGGCAACTCGAACGCCACGGGGTTGAGGCCGACGAACCCGGCGAACTCCGCCACACCGGGGAGCTCCAAGGCCCACAGCCCCCAGCCGCGCTCGTCGATGCCGCGCCGGATCGAGTCCGCGAGGTCGTCACTCGCCCTGCGGCTCAGCGGCTCAGGGAAGTGCTCCATCACCGCCGGGTCGGCGTTCATCGCCGCGAACGTGGCGCGATCCGCGTCGCGCCATGCACGCAGGATCGTTCGTTCGGTGCGAAGGACGATCGGGTCAGACACGGCAGGCGGGGAGCGTCAGCCGCGAGTCTTCACCGCGGCCCGGATGTCTGGGGACGTCGCATCGCGTGATCTCCTCGTCGTCCTCGTCCGGCCGGCAGCCCGATTCGGGGGTGCCTGACCTTATCGGATCGCTACGTTGGCGTCGGTGACGAGCTGGCCGGAGCGAGGCGGGGACGCCCCCTGTTGGGCGCACCACGGGGACCGGTTGGTGATCAACGCGATCCGCGCCGACGTCGCCGGACGCGAGCCGGTGGACGAGCGCGAGCGGGCGAGCATCTCGTCGTTCCTCGAGCACGTCGATCGACTCGTCGCGCCGTTCGACGAGGAGGCCTCACCGGTGCACGTCACCGGCTCGGCGGTCATCGTCGGCGAGCGCGGGGTCGTGCTGCACCGCCATCGCCGGCTCGGCATCTGGGTGCAGCCGGGCGGGCACATCGACACCGGGGAGACGCCGTGGGAGGCGGCGCTGCGCGAGGCGCGGGAGGAGACCGGACTTCCGGTCGTCGCGGCGCCGATCGATCCCGTGCGCCGTCGCCCGCCGTTGCTCCACGTCGACGTCCACGACGGTGGTCGAGGGCACCGCCACCTCGATCTGCGCTACCTGATGCACTGCGATCCGATCGAACCTGCGCCCCCGCCCGGCGAGAGCCAGGACGTCGAATGGCTGGACCTCGACACCGCCATCGACCGCACCGACGATGGTCTCGCCGGCCTCCTGCGCCATCTCCGCAACCACCCACCCCCCGACTGAAGCCCAGACGGTCAGGTCGATCGGTGGTGCCGCTGCGCGGCGCGGCGCGTCGGCACCGCTCGTGCCAGCAAGAACGCGGCGTCGTCGCAGAACGCTGACGCAGGCGGGATGGGTGTCAGTAGCGGGAGATCGCTTCGCTGGCGGCGGCGACGTAGCGTCCGCCGAACTTGATCGCGTGGACGACGAGCGGGGCGATCTGGTGCAGTGGGACGCGATCCTGCCAGCCATCGGCGAGCGGGTGCTCGTCGGCGTAAGCGTCGAAGCACGCCTGTCCGAATCCGCCGAACAGGCGCATCATCGCCAGGTCGAACTCGCGGTGACCGCCGTGGGCAGCGGGGTCGATGAGCCAGCTCTCGCCGTCGACGTCGACGACCCGGTTGCCCGCCCACAGGTCGCCGTGCAGCCGCGCGGGCGCTCCGCCGTCGTCGAAGCGATCGATCGAGCCGGCGAGCCGTTCCAGCGCCGCGATCGACCGATCGGGCAGCGCCGACGACTCGGCGGCGAGTCGTGCGAGCGGCAGCAGCCGGCAGTCGGCGAAGAACGTCGACCAGCGTTCGTGCGGCTCGTTCGGAAGGCGACGGCTCCCGGTGGTGCGCCGGTCCTTGCGCCCGAAGCACGGCGCACCGGCGTCGTGCATCGCCGCCAGCTGGCGGCCGAACGCGTCGTCGGTGGTGTCCACCGCGCGTCCGGTGTCGATCCACTCCAGCACGAGCAGGGCGGGCGCGCCGTCGCTGCCGTCGGAGACGGCGAGGGGCGTCGGCACTGACACCGCCCCAACCTCGGCGAGCCACGCAAGGCCGGAGGCCTCTGTGGTGAAGAAATGAGGCGGCGGATCGGTGTGCGTCTTGGCGAACACCGTGCGTCCGCCGGCGAGGCCGATGCGGAACGACTGTGCCACGTCACCGCCGTGCACCCGCGCGATCGACGACACATCGGCATCGAGCGCGCGCTCGATCGCCTCGATCAGGTCGGTGCGCTCCACGTCGACCTCCCACTCGCTCCGCTCCGGTGGGATCGAGACGCTAACCACTCCTCGGCGAGGAGGGCGTAGGTGAAGCCGTCCAGCCACCCACGGCTCCGGTGGAGGGAGTCGCCGACCGAATGGATCTCGCGACGCATTCCGAGGCGCTCCATGAGTCGCCACGACGGCACGTTGTCGGCGAAGCAGTTGGCCTCGATCCTGCGCACGGCGAGCCCGTCGAAGGCGATCTGCAGTAGTGCCTCGACCGCCTCGGTGGCGTACCCCTTGCCCTGGTGCTCGGGATCGAATGCCCAGCCGATCTCTGCCTGAGTGGCGCGTGCCTGCTCGGCGACCTCGACCTGCGACCACGCATCGGCGACGGCACACTTGAGGTCGCCGACGATCGTGTCACCGGTCTCCACGACAAGCGTCGTTGCCAATCGCCCGGGTTCGAGGAAGCGGGTGCGGGACGCCTCTAGGTCGCCCTCGCGCTGCGACATCCACTCGGTCACCACGTCCAGCCTGCGGTAGCGCCACACGACCGGATGGTCGGCTGGCGTGGCAAGCCGCAGCACGAGCCGGTCGGTGCGGACTGGCCAGGCGAGGGCGTCGAGGAGGGTGGGCGGCACGGCGGCCAGTCTCGACGGTGGTGACGCCGCTCGTCACACTGGTTGTCGAGTTGCAACAATTTGCATCTTCCGAACGTGTGTTCGATACTGAGCGGGTGGGGTTCAACAACCCGTCGTGGACCTGGAGCGAGCTGGAGGCGACGCTCTCTGGCCGCGGTCGCGACGGGCGGGCGCCCGGATCGCCGTCGTGGAACGCGGGTGGCGACGGTCCGGCGTGGGGTCGCGTCCGCCAACCCTACGAGCCATCGGGTGAGCGGCGCCACGGCAGCGTGCCGTACGCCGAGCTGCACTGCCACTCCAGCTTCTCCTTCCTCGATGGCGCTTCGCACCCAGAAGAGCTCGTCGACGAGGCGGCTCGCCTCGGCCTCGACGCGCTGGCGCTCACGGATCACGATGGCTTCTACGGCATCGTCCGCTTCGCCGAGGCGGCCCGCGCTGTCGGGCTCCCGACGATCTTCGGCACGGAGCTGAGTGTGAGCGCGACGGGCGGGCAGGGACCGCTGTTCCGTGACGAGGCGGACACGCTCCAGCAGGTGGCCACGGGGCAGGCGTCGGACTCGCACGCGCCAGACCCTGGACACGATCGCCAGCACCTGTTGCTCCTCGCCGACGGGCCTGACGGCTACCACGCACTCTCGCGAGCCGTCAGCCTCGGGCACCTCGCCGGCGAGAAGGGCGCGCCGCAATTCGGTGTCGCCGAGGTCGCCGAGGCGACCGTCGGGAGGGTGTGGGCGCTGACCGGGTGCCGCAAGGGCGCCGTCCCCGCCGGACTCGTCGCCGACGGGCCCGCCGCCGCGGGCCGCGAGCTGGCGAAGCTGGTCGATGCGTTCGGGCGCGACCGGGTGCTCGTCGAGCTGTGGGATCAGGGCGATCCGCTCGACTCCGCCCGCAACGACGCGCTCGCCCGTCTCGCCTACGAGCACGGCGTCGGCGCCGTGGCGACCAACAACGTCCACTACGCCACCCCGGCTCAGCGCCGCCTCGCAACCGCGCTCGCCGCCGTGCGCGCCCGGCGCAGCCTCGACGAGATCGATCCCTGGCTGCCGGCGGGAGCGGGTGCACACCTGCGCTCGGGCGCCGAGCAGGAGCGCCGCTTCGCCCGCTACCCCGGCGTCGTCGAGCTCGCCGCCGAGATCGGCACGGCAGCGGCCTTCGATCTCGCCCTCGTCGCCCCGTCGCTCCCGCCGTTCCCGTGTCCCGACGGCCTCGACGAGATGGCCTACCTGCGGCGCCTCACCGAAGACGGCGGCCGCCGTCGTTACGGCGAGCGTCCCGCAGCCGCCTCCGTGGCCAACGGCATGATGGTCGAGGACCTCAGCACGAGGGCGAGGGCGTGGGCGACGATCGATCGTGAGCTGGCGATCATCGAGCAGCTCGGGTTCGCCGGCTACTTCCTCGTCGTCTGGGACCTCGTCGACTTCTGCCGGCGCAACGACATCTACTGCCAGGGGAGGGGATCGGCGGCCAACTCGGCAGTCTGCTACGCCCTCGGTGTCACCGCCGCCGACGCCGTGAGCCTCGGGTTGCTGTTCGAGCGCTTCCTGTCACCCGAGCGCGACGGCCCGCCCGACATCGACATCGACATTGAAAGTGACCAGAGAGAGAAAGTGATCCAGTACGTCTACGAGCGCCACGGCCGGCACCACACGGCCCAGGTCGCCAACGTGATCACGTACCGGGCGCGTTCGTCGGTGCGCGACATGGCAAAGGCGCTCGGCTACGCGCCGGGTCAGCAGGACGCCTGGTCGAAGCGCATCGACGGCTGGGGCACGTTGCCTGATGCGGCCGGCGAAGGCGCAATCCCTCAGGCCGTCGTCGAGCTTGCAACGGAACTACAGGACGCGCCGCGGCACCTCGGCATCCACTCGGGTGGGATGGTGATCTGCGACCGCCCGGTGATCGAGGTCTGCCCGGTGGAGTGGGGGCGGATGGATCGTCGCAGCGTGCTGCAGTGGGACAAGGACGACTGTGCCGCCGTCGGCCTCGTGAAGTTCGACCTGCTCGGGCTGGGGATGCTGTCGGCGCTGCACTACGCCGTCGACCTGATCGCCGAGCACCGGGGGTACGAGGTCGATCTGGCGACGATCCCCCAGGAGGACGAGGTCTACGCCATGCTCTGCCGCGCCGACACCGTCGGCGTGTTCCAGATCGAATCTCGGGCACAGATGGCGACGTTGCCGAGGCTCAAGCCGCGGCGCTTCTACGACCTCGTCGTCGAGGTCGCGCTGATCCGCCCCGGTCCGATCCAGGGCGGCTCGGTGCATCCCTACATCCGCCGCCGCAACGGCCAGGAGCCGATCACATACCTCCACCCGCTGCTCGAGAACAGCCTCGGCAAGACGCTCGGCGTGCCGCTGTTCCAGGAGCAGCTGATGCAGATGGCGATCGACGTCGCCGGGTTCACCCCCGCAGAGTCCGACGAGCTGCGTCAGGCGATGGGGTCGAAGCGCTCGGCGGCGCGGATGGAGCGACTGCGTGAGCGGCTCTACGCTGGGATGGCGGAGCGTGGCATCGAGGGCGAGATCGCCGACGAGCTGTACGTGAAGATGAAGGCGTTCGCCAACTACGGCTTCCCCGAGAGCCATTCGGTGAGCTTCGCCTACCTCGTCTACGCCTCGTCGTGGATCAAGTACCACGAGCCGGCCGCCTTCTGCGCGGCGCTGCTCAACGCCCAGCCGATGGGGTTCTGGAGCCCGCACACGCTGTGCCAGGACGCCCGCCGCCACGGTGTCGTCGTCCGCAGCCCCGACCTGGTGGCCTCGAGAGCCGCAGCGACTCTCGAGGCCGTTCATGATGCGGCCGGCGAAGCGCCTGGAGGCGCCGCCGTGCCGGGGAGGGAGATCGGCCCTGGACGACGTGTCCAGTCCATGCCTGACGGCTCGAAGCGCGAGCTCGCCGTGCGGTTGGGGTTGGGGTCGGTGCGTGGCATCGGGAGCGAGCTCGCCGACGAGATCGAGGCGTGCCGCGACTCCGACGGCCCCTACGTCGACGCAGAAGACCTCGTGCGGCGGGTGCCGTCGCTCACGTTGGCGCAGCTGGAGTCGATGGCCACCGCAGGCGTGTTCGAGGAGTCGCTCGGGCTCGACCGGCGCCGTGCGCTGTGGACCGTCGGCTCGGTCGCCCAGGCCCGACAGGGGACGCTGCCCGGCATCGTCACCGGCGAGCGGGCACCGGCGTTGCCGGAGATGTCGGCGAGCGAGGCGGCCGTCGCCGATCTGTGGGCGACGGGTGTCGCCCCCACCGGTCACCCCACGCAGTTCCTCCGCACCAAGCTCGCCGAGCACGGCGTGGTGACCTCGGCGGGGCTGTGGGAGCGCAAGCCGGGCGGGCGGGTCCTCGTCGCCGGTGTGGTGACCCATCGCCAGCGCCCGATGACGGCGCAGGGCACGACGTTCCTCAACCTCGAGGACGAGACCGGGCTGATCAACGTCGTCGTCTCGAAGGGCTGCTGGGCGAGGTTCCGCCGTGTCGCCCGTGAGGCGCCCGCCATGCTGATCCGCGGCCGGCTCGAACGCAGCGAGGGCGTCATCAACATCGTCGCCGAGCACCTCGCCCCGCTCGTCGTCCCCGGCTCCACCGTCCACGCCAGCCGCGACTTCCATTGATGCCGGGGCCCCGAAGTCTTTCAGATGCGCTCAGACCCTCACCGCTAGCCTCGGCGCCGATGACGGCCCTCGCCATCTTCTTGTTCGTGGTCGCGGCGTGGTCGTTCTACTGCGTCGCACGACCGCGAACGGCGTGGCGGGTGACGGAGGGCTGGAAGTACCGAGACGCCCAGGACGTCGAGCCGTCCGACGCGTATCTCAGCCTCCAGTCGGTCGGCGCCGCGATCGGCGGGATCGCCGCGGTCGCGATCGGGATCGCCCTGCTCGTCATCCCGACGGGGGCAGAGCGCGAGCGCGAGCGTGAGCAAGAGCAACAGGCCGAACGGGAGGCCTGCGAGCCGGCGCGCCAACGGTTCCGCGACACGGTCCGCTTCGAGGACGCCGAGGTAGCCAATCGCGACGACGTGACGGCGCTGGCGTCGTCACTGGACGTCACGGCGGACATCGAGTCCCTCCTGAGCGGAGCGGCGATCCCCGGTGGAGAGCCGCCGCAGCGCGACACCGTGACCGTGCGTCGAGGCGACGACTTCTTGTTCCTCATGTCAGACGTGTACGTGAGCGAGTGCTGAACGCGCGACGCCAGCAGGCCCACGAGGCGCTCATCGCCACCGGCGCGATCACGTTTCCCGACGAGCTCCCGATCACGGCGTGGCACGACGAGCTGCGCGCCGCCATCGACGCCCACCAGGTCGTCGTGGTGGCAGGCGAGACCGGTTCGGGCAAGAGCACCCAGCTCCCGAAGCTGTGCCTCGAGCTGGGACGTGGCGTGGACGGCATGATCGGCCACACCCAGCCGCGCCGGGTCGCCGCCCGCACGATCGCCGCCCGGATCGCCGACGAGCTGGGAACCGAACTGGGCGACGTCGTCGGCTACTCGATCCGCTTCAACGACCGCATCGGCGAGCGCACGCTCGTCAAGGTGATGACCGACGGCATCCTCCTCGCCGAGCTACAACGTGATCGCCAGCTGCGCCGCTACGACACGCTGATCATCGACGAGGCGCACGAGCGCAGCCTCAACATCGACTTCCTGCTCGGCTACCTCCGTCGCCTCCTCGAACGCCGCAAGGATCTCAAGGTGATCGTCACGTCGGCGACGATCGACACCGCGCGGTTCGCCGAGCACTTCGCCGCCGGCGGCGCGACCGTGCCGGTCGTGGAGGTGACGGGCAGGGCGTACCCGGTGGAGGTGCGCTACCGACCGTTCGGTGTCGATCCCGACGACGAGCGCGACCAGGTGCAGGCCGTCGTCGACGCCGTCGACGAGCTCGCTCGCGAGGGCCCCGGTGACGTGCTCGCGTTCTTCAGTGGCGAGCGCGAGATCCACGACACGGCCGACGCCCTGCGCGAACACCTGCGACCCGGCGACGAGGTGCTGCCCTTGTACGCCCGACTGTCGTCGGTCGAGCAGCAGCGCATCTTCGCGCCGCACAGGGGACGTCGCATCGTGCTGGCCACGAACGTCGCCGAGACGTCGATCACCGTGCCCGGTGTGCGCTACGTGATCGACACGGGAGTCGCCAGGATCTCGCGCTACAGCAGGAGGTTGAAGGTGCAGCGCCTGCCGATCGAGGACATCTCCCAAGCGTCGGCGGCGCAGCGGGCGGGCCGTTGCGGCCGGCTCGGACCGGGCGTCTGCATCCGGCTCTACGACGAGGACGACCACGTCGATCGGCCCGCCTTCACGGAACCCGAGATCCTGCGCACGAACCTGGCGTCGGTCATCTTGCAGATGACAGCGATCGGCCTCGGCGACGTCGCCGCGTTCCCCTTCGTCGAGCCGCCCGACGCCGCCTCCATCCGCGACGGATACGCGCTGCTGGAAGAGCTCGCCGCCGTGCACCCAGCCGACCCCGACGGCACACGGCGCCTGACGAAGATCGGGACGCAGCTCGCACGGTTGCCGGTCGACCCGCGCCTCGGCCGGATGGTCCTTGCTGCGCAGCGACACGACTGCGTCCGTGAAGTGCTCGTCATCGCAGCTGCGTTGTCGATCCAGGATCCTCGCGAGCGTCCCGCCGAGCACCGAGAGGTGGCGAATGAGCTGCACCGACGGTTCGACGTCGCCGGGTCCGACCTGCTCGGGCTCGTGGCCCTGTGGGATTATCTGCGCGCCGAGCAGCGCGCCCGCTCGGGCAATCAATTCCGGAAGCTGTGCCGCACCGAGTACCTCAACTACCTGCGCGTGCGCGAGTGGCAGGATCTCTTCAGCCAACTGCGACAGGTGGCAGGCCAGCTCGGCATCCGTCCCGGCACCGACGACAGCCATCCCGACCACGTCCACCGAGCGCTGCTCACCGGGTTGCTGTCGCACGTCGGGATGCGCGACGACGACGGGCGGGAGTTCCGCGGCGCACGTGGTGCCCGGTTCGTGATCGGCCGCGACTCGTCACTCTCGCGCCGATCGGGCCGCTGGGTGATGGCGGCGGAGCTCGTCGAGACGAACCGGCTGTGGGCACACCGGGTGGCCAACATCCAGCCGCGGTGGGCCGAGGACGCCGGCGCCCACCTCGTCACCCGCTCGTACGGCGAGGCGCGCTGGGACGCTCGACGCGGTACCGCCGTGACCACCGAGACGGTGATGCTCTACGGGCTCGCAGTCGTCAGCGGCCGCACGGTCGGCCTGGGACGCATCGATCCCGACCTGGCACGCGAGCTGTTCATCCGCCACGCCCTCGTCGAGGGTGACTGGACGACCCACCATGCCTTCGTAGAGAAGAATGCCGCGTTCGTCGCACGGGTGCGTGGGATGGAGGATCGTGTGCGGCGTCGCGACCTGCTCGACTCCGAGTCACTCGAGCGCTTCTACGACGAGCGAGTGGGCGCGGGTGCCGTCTCGACGGTCGACTTCGACAAGTGGTGGAAGGACGCCCGCACGGCGGATCCGCAGCTGCTCGACCTGTCCGACGACGTTCTCCTCGCCGACGCCGACCACCCCGCAGTGCGCCTCGACGGCTTCCCTGAGACGTGGCGCCAGGGCGACGTCGTGCTGGCGTTGCGCTACCGCTTCGACCTCGGTGCGCCCGACGACGGCGTCACCGTGCTCGTCCCGATCACCGTGCTCAACCGGGTCACGGTGGACGGCTTCGACTGGCACATCGCCGGACACCGCGGCGAGCTGATGACCTCCATGGCGCGGACGTTGCCGAAGTCGACGCGACGTGCCCTCATCCCTGCGGCCGAGACGATCGCTGCCGCCACGGCGCGACTCGGCGAACCCGACGGCAGGTTCGTCGACGCCGTCGCAGCGGCGCTCAGCGATGTCAGCGGCGTGCAGATCCCCCCGTCGGCGATCTCGACCGACGACCACCTCCCCGCCCACCTGCGGATCCACTTCGCCGTCGTCGACGAGGCGGGGAAGGTGCTCGCCCGCGGTGACGATCTCGCCGAGTTGCAGCGGGCGCAGTCGGGACGGGCGCGTGCGGCGATCGCGCAGGCCGCGCCGCTCGCCGAGCGTCACGGCATCACCGCGTGGGACATGGGCGAGATCCCGCCGGTCGTGGAGTTCTCGAGTGCCGGCAACCCGGTGCGCGCCTACCCGGTGCTCGTCGACGACGGCGACAGCGTGTCGCTGCGGCTCGTCACGAACCCGGACCTGCAGCGTCGTGCGATGCGCGGCGGCGTTCGCCGGCTCGTGCTGTCTACCGTGGCGCCGAGCCGGCGTGCGGTGCGTTCCGTGTTGACTGACCAGCATCGAATGATCGTCGCACGCGCGGGGATGGTGCTCGACGAGCTCGTCGCCGACGCGATCGATGCCGCCGCCGACGACGTGGTCTCCTCGCACGACCTCCCGTGGGACACCTCGGCGTTCGACACGCTCGTCGGCGAGGCACGGGGCAGGCTCGGCGACGTCGCCTCCCGGGCGCTACTCGACGCAGTCGAGGTGCTCGCCGTCGCGGTCCGCGTGCGCGCCGCGCTGGACACCCGGCGCGGCGAGGCCGTCGCGGCGTCCGTGGCCGATGCCCGTTCTCATCTCGACCGTCTCGTGCGACCTGGATTCGTCGTCACCGCCGGTGTCGCCCGCCTCGGCGACGTCGCCCGCTACGCACGCGCGATCGAGCTGCGCATCGAGCGCCTCGGCGACGACATCGCGAGGGACCGCCGCAGGATGGACGAGGTCGTGCCGCTCGAGCGGGCGTACGCCGAATACCTCTACCGTGTCGGCCGGCGCGCCCCTCGCGAGGCGACGACGATCGGCTGGCAGCTCGAGGAGCTGCGCGTGGCGGTGTTCGCACAGCAGCTCGGTGTCGTCGGCGGCAAGGTGAGCGTGACCCGCCTCGAGCGCGCGCTGGCAGAGCTGGCGAGTCGCTGAACGCCAGGCTGCTGAGTCGGTCAGTCCACCGCGTTGGCGAGCCCGTTGATCACCTCGACACCGTCGACGCCGAGCAGCATCTGCGGCGGTCCGACGACCTTGCACGACCTGCTGCCGCCGCCGACGACGATGCGCTCGCGGGTCATGACCGCTGCGTCAACCCACACTGCGATGCCGGCAGGCAGCGCGAACGGGGTCACGCCTCCCGGCGTCATGCCCGTGAGCGTGACCGTGTCGTCTGCGGGAGCGAACGACGCCTTGCGCGTGCCGAGTCGCTTGCGCACGACCTTGTTGACATCGAGGCGGGTGCTCGACAGGACGAGGCACACCGCGTACACGGGCGGGTCCGCCTTGCCGGCGACCACGATCGCGTTGGCCGAGTCGTCGGGGGAGTAGCCGTACGCCTCGCAGAATGCGGCGGTGTCGGCGAGCTCCGGGTCGCAGTCGATCACCTCGACCCCGTCGATGCCGGCCACGGTGTCGCGCACGGCGCGCTCGATCGGGTCCATCAACGCGTCCCGAACGCCGCGTTCCGCGCTCGCGCGCGCAGCATGCGGTCGGTGAAGCCGGTGGTGCCCTCGTCGAGCAGTTCGGAGGCGGCAGCCGCGAGCGCGCCGTAGGCGACCCACGCCAGCATCCCGCCGACCGACACACGGCGCACACCCAGCTCGGCCAGCCGTGTGATCGGTGGCGTGCCGGGAGCGGCGAGCACGTTGACCGGTGCGCCGAGCTGCTGCATCGCGTCGACGACGCGAGCGATGTCGTCGGCGTCGAGGAGTCCGGGCGCGTACAGGACGTGCGCGCCGGCCCGGCGGTAACTCGTCAGTCGCTCGATCGTGTCGTCGAGGTCGTCGACGCCGTGGATGTGGTTCTCGGCACGGGCGGTGAGCACCAGTCCCGCAGCGGAGGCCGCCTCGACGGCCGCTGCGACACGAGCCGTGGCGACGTCGATCGGATCGATGCGATCTCCCGCCGGGTCGTAGTCCTCGATGGAGCACCCTGCGGCTCCCGCGCCGGCGAGCTGTGCCACGGTCGTTGCCACGTCGTCGGGTGTCGCGCCGTAGCCGCGCTCGGCGTCGACACTCAACGGGATGTCGACGGCGCCGGCGAGCGCCGCGGTGTGGGCGACGACCTCGTCGCGTGTCACCGACATGTCCGGCCGACCGAGGCTCGCCGCGAACCCCGAGCTCGTCGTCGCGATGGCGACGGCTCCGAGGGATTCGAGCAGCTTGGCCGACCCGGCGTCCCAGGCGTTGGGCATCACGAACATGTCCGACCGGTGCAGTTCGCCGAAGCGCGTGGTCATCTCGAGGATGGCAGGCATCGCTTGCCGACGCTAGCCAAGGCTCATGATGGCTTGCCGCTCGAGGCGCCGGCGAGAGTTGGCGAGGCGCAGCACCGTGGCGACGGGGGAGTTGCCCGACCGCCACTTCGGCAAGGGCTCGCCGCCGTCGCCCGGCACGGCACTCGCCGCTGCGGCGATCACGGGATCGACGTCGCCCGACAGCGACGAGATGATGGTGCGACGCACGAGCTCGTCCCAGTCGCTGCCACGTCGCAGCATCCCATGGCCGTCGCCTGCGACCGTGAACATGGCGAGTGCATTGCCGGCGGCCCGGGCGCGCTCGACGTACCGCTGCGTCATCGCCGCGCTCGTGATGCGGTCGCGGTCGCCGTGAGCGACGACGACGAGCCGGCCGCTGAGGTCGGGAACCGCATCGGATGCGGGGAGCCACGGTGCCAGTGCCGCGACGCCGGCGACGAGTGGGTGGCCCGCGGCTCCGATCACTGCCCGCCCACCCATCGAGTGCCCGACCAGCACGACGCGGCGGATGTCGTGCTCGGCGACGGCGTCGAGCACGGAGAGCAGGTCGGTGAGCGCGTCGCCGTGCTCGTTCCACCCACGGTGCCGGTAGCGCACGAGTCCCACGGCGGCCGCAGGCTCGGCGCGCATAGCGACGTCGACGAACGAGAACATGCGAGTCAGCGCGTGCGCCCACTCGGGCGTCGGCTGGCGCGATTGCTGTCGACCGCCATGGGCGACGACCACTAGGTCGGTCGCACCGGCGGGATCGGCGTAGTAGTCGAGGCGGGGGAAGCTCAATCGACTGGTCGGTCGGAGAGCCCGTCGTTGACCGAGCGGTAGAGCTCGTAGATCTCCTTGCACGCCTGGCACATCGGCAACGACCGCGGGTCGCGAGCGGGGACCCACACGTGTCCGCACAGGGCCTCGAGCGGGGTGCCGTTGATGCGTGCCTCCAGCACCTTCGCCGCCGCCGACTCGCCAGGTTCGGTGCGCACGATGTGAGCGACGACGGGTTCGCCCGTCTCGGTGACGTCGTCGGTCTGCTGGTCGGTCTGCTCGTCGACCGCAGGATCGATGCGGGTCGGCATCGGAGATGTCACCCGACCAGTGAAGCAGACGTCACGGGATCTGCCACACGTTCCGGATTGTCCGCTGCTCACGGTCGCGCGACGGCACCGACGCCGATCCTCATGTACGCTGTGACGATGTGGACCGTGGTCGTCGGGACGACGATCGGCCTGATCGGAACGGTGGGCTTCATCGGAGCGTCGGCGACGCGCCGCCCCCAGCCGCAACCGGCTCGCGTTCGTGTCGACGATCGCCGCCGTCGCCGGCGCTGACGGTCAGCGCAGCGCGTCCAGCTCGCTCGTGATGTTGGCGCGCGCCCGTGCCTCCCAGCGGTCGATCGCGGGTGTCGTGCGATAGATGGAGTCGCGCGACACGAACGCGTCGAGCACGTGTGCCCGACCTGTTCGCCACGCGTCGTCGTCGACGTGGCGGTACTCCCGGCGAACGCCGTTTGTGTAGGCGACGTAGTCCTTTGGGCTCGTGCCCAGCACAGCGAGATCGGCGTCGCAGAGCACCATCGCGTCGGTGTCGTCGTCGCTTGGCAGGTGGCGTTGCGTGGTGCGCACCAGGTGGGCGACCGAGCCTGCGCGGTCGTCGTGCCAACCGAGCTCGGTGAGGCGGGCAGCGGCGACGCGGGCGCTGCGATCCTCGTTGTCGTCGCGGGTGGGGTGGTAGATGACGTCGTGGAAGAAACCGGCAGCGACGATCGCGCCGATGTCGTTCGCGGCGACCTCGCCGCACAGGGTGACGACGTGGCGCACGACCCACGTCACATGGCGCAGCCCGTGGTACACGCGGCCCGCCTCGAGATGAGCGCCGAACACCTCGTCGCGGACTGCATGCGATGGCGTGCTGTTGGCGATGTGGATGTCCCAGGCGATCGCGAGCTCGTCGCGGTCACTCATTGGTGCACCAGGGCCGTGTGGAGGCTCGATCGGGACGACGGGCGGTGCACCAATGACCGCTCCGCTGCTGCGCAGCGGCGCACCGTAACGATGGTTCGCTCGCGGAGCTCGCTCATTGGTGCACCG
>JALZNU010000016.1 GCA_030857495.1 Actinomycetota bacterium
GCGAGGGGGGGTCGCGGAGCGCCCCCCTCGCGCTCCCCCCAACGTGCTGACACACCGCTGTTTTTGTCTAGCGACCCTCGGAGCTCGTTGTGAAGTTGCGGATGCGAGTCCCGGCGTCGCGGTTTGCGGACGCGTTGGTGGCGCATGATCTTCCTCGGCTCAGTATCGATCGTCGGGCGGCGACGGTGGCGTTCGCGCAGACCCGCCTCGCCGTGCTGCCCTCACCGATGAGCTTCGGCGTCGGGGCGGTCGGCGCCGTCGTCGCCATCGTCGGCGCAGTCGTCGGCCACGCCCGACTGGCAGAGTTCCTCGCCCGGCGGCCCGTGCCAGTCGTGCGCGACTACGTGCGGCTACTGCGTTCGTTGTCGATCGCCTACGTGTGGGAGACGTGGCCCGACAGCCGTGCCGACGGGAGCGCGCCGTGAGCGCGGCGAACTCTTCGGCCGAGGTCGTCGTAGTCGGCTCGGGTGCAGGCGGTGCGCCAACGGCGGCATTGCTCGCCGAGGCGGGGCTCGACGTGCTCGTGATCGAGGAGGGGCCGTGGGTCGCGCAGGGCGAGGTGGTGCCGTTCTCGCTCGACCAGATGCACCGCCAGTACCGGTCGCGAGGGGTCACCGTCGCGCTCGGTAAGCCGTCCATCGCGTACACCGAGGGCCGCTGCGCCGGCGGTGGCAGCGAGATCAACAGCGGCCTCTACTGGCGGCCATCCGCCGGCCTCTTGTCACGCTGGCGTGACGAGTACGACCTCGCCACGCTCGATCCCGACGAGGTCGAGCGGATCCTCGACGAGATCGAGGTCGCGCTGTCCGTGCAGCTCGTGCCCGGCGCGCCCACGGCACCGAGTGAGGTGCTGCGCCGCGGTGCGGCGGCGCTCGGATGGCGCCACGAGGAGGTGCCGCGGTGGATGACATACCCCGACGGCGACGATGCGAGCCGTGGGCGCCGTCAGAGCATGACCGAGACGTATCTCCCACGGGCGACGCAGGCGGGGGGACGGATCGTCACGGGCGCGAGGGTGGACCGCATCACGATGCGTGACGGCCACGCGAACGGCGTGGACGTCACGACCGACGACGGAGCCCGGCGTCACATCGCATGCCGTCACGTCATCGTCTGCGCCGGCGCAATCCACACACCTGCGCTGCTGCAGCGGTCCGGGATCCGTCGCAACGTCGGCGCATCGCTGGCGATCCATCCGACGGTCAAGCTGACGGCCCGCTTCCCAGAGACGATGAACGTCCCAGACGACGTGCCGGTCCACCAGGTGAAGGAGTTCGCGCCGCTCCTGTCGTTCGGCGGGTCGGCCTCCCATCCGGGTCTCGTGGCGCTCTCGCTCGCCGACGCGTGGGACCGATTCGGATCCCGCATCGTCGACTGGGAGCGGATGTCCGTCTACTACGCCGCCATCACGCCCCAGGGCCGCGGCCGGGTGCGTGCGCTGCCCGGTTTCGCCGACCCACTCGTGACATATCGCCTCACACGCCGTGATCAGGCGCTCCTCGGCAGGGGCCTCGCCCGCCTCTCGCTCGTCATGCTCGAGGCCGGCGCCGACGAGGTCTACCCGTCGTTCCGGGGGGCTCCCGTCGTGTCGTCGAGGTCGGATGTCGCCGACCAGCAGCGGCAGTTCAGCGCCACACGTGCCACCGTGATGTCCGTGCACCTCTGCTCGACCGTGCCGCTCGGCGGGACCCGCTCGGCGCGACGCGGCACGGACGAGTGGGGCGCCGTACCGGGCGTCGGCAACGTCACGGTGAACGACGCCTCGCTGCTGCCCGACGCTCCCGGAGTCAACCCGCAGGCCACCGTCATGGCGCTCGCCATCCGCAACACCCGCCACCACCTCGCCACCGACCGCTTCCGCAAGAGCGACCCGTGAACACGCGAGCGGCGCCCGACGTCACGGTGGTCACCGGCGCCGCCGGGTGGCTCGGCAGCGCGCTGATGGCGCGCCTCGGCGCACAACGGCCCGACGGTCTCGTCGCGCTCGTCCACGACGAGACCGACCGCGACGCCGTGCTGACGCTCGCCCCGCAGGCGCGGGTCGTGGTCGGTGACGTGTCCGACCGCTCGGGGATCGACGCCCTGTTCACCAGCCTGACGGGCGACGTCGACGTGATCCACACGGCCGGTGTCATCCACCCGCGACGCGTGGCCGACTTCGAGACCGTCAACTCGATCGGCACCGCCAACGTGCTCGCCGCTGCGGCACGCGTCGGCGCCCGCCGCGTCGTGCACGTCTCGTCGAACAGCCCGTTCGGCACGAACCCCGACGTCACGGACGTCTTCCGCGGTGACGAGCCGTACGACCCGTACTACGGCTACGGACGCTCCAAGATGCACGCCGAGGGCCACGTCGCCGATGCCGTCGAGCGCGGGCTCGACGCCGTGATCGTGCGACCGCCATGGTTCTACGGCCCCCACCAGCCGACGCGCCAGACGACGTTCTTCACGATGATCCGCAAGGGGCGCTTCCCGGTGATCGGCTCGGGACGCCAGCGTCGATCGATGGTCTACGTCGACAACCTCGTCGACGGTGTGCTGCTCGCCGAGCTGGTGCCGACGGCACCGGGGCGGGCGTGGTGGATCGCCGACGAGCGGTCCTACGAGCTGAACGAGATCGTCGACACCGTGGGCAGGGCGCTGCGCGACGAAGGCTTCGACGTCCGCCCGAACCGTACCCGCGTGCCCGCGGTCGTCGGGAGGGTGGCAGAGCTCGCCGATGCGGCGATCCAGCGCACCGGTCGCTACCAGCAAGCGGTGCACGTCCTCGGCGAGATGGACAAGACCATCGCCGTCGACATCACGTCGGCGACGACCGAGCTCGGCTACCGACCTGCAGTCGCGCTGTACGACGGCATGCGCGCCAGCATCCGCTGGTGCCGCGTCCAGGGAATCGACCTGTGACCGTCGCACTCGTCACCGGCGGCAGCGGCTACTTCGGCATGCTGCTCGCAGAGCACCTCCGCGCCGGCGGCGACGAGGTGCGGGTCTTCGATCTCCGTGACGCCTCCGACCGTCATCGCGACGTCGAGTTCGTGGCCGGCGACATCCGCGACGCCGCCGCAGTGCGGGCGGCCGTCGACGGTGTCGACGTCGTGTACCACAACGTCGCCCAGGTGCCACTCGCGAAGGATCCCGACGAGCTGCGCAGCGTCAACGTCGACGGCACGGTTCGACTGCTGGAGGCGTGCGCCGACGCGCGCACCGCCAAGGTCGTGCACACGTCGTCGAGCGCCGTGTTCGGCGTGCCGGCGACGAACCCGGTGCTCCCGACAACCGTGCCGAGGCCCGTCGAGGAGTACGGCCACGCCAAGCTCGCCGCCGAGTGGGCATGCCTCGCAGCGTCGAGTCGGATTGCGCCCCACGTCGACGTGTCCATCGTGCGTCCGCGCACGATCCTCGGCCACGGCCGCCTCGGCATCTTCGGCATCCTGTTCGACTGGATCGCCGACGGTGCCGATCCGTTCGTCCTGGGAGACGGCGCCAACCGTTACCAGTTCGTCCATGCGGACGACCTCGCGTCCGCCTGCGTGCAGGCCGGTCGCCGCCCCGGCCCCGCCGTGTTCAACATCGGCACGGATCGCTTCGGCACGATGCGCGAGGCGCTCGAGCACCTCTGCGAGCACGCCGGCACCGGCTCGACGGTGCGTTCGCTGCCGACCGGCGCGACGTCGAGGGCGATGCGCCTCAGCGCGAGGGCGGGGCTCACCCCGTTCGCGCCGTATCACTGGCTGATGTACTCGAAGTCGCTGTGGTTCGACATCACGCACGCCACCGAGGCGCTCGACTGGTCACCTCGCTGGTCGACCGATGAGATGATGGCGCAGTCCTACGACTGGTTCGTCGCCAACCGGTCGCGCACCGATGACGCCGGCGCCTCCCACCACCGGCGCACCGCACGCAGCACGGCCCTCGACGTACTGAAGCGGACAACCAAGGTGTTGGGGGGTTCTCGATGACCGCCGTGTCGATGCGCCGGCTCCTTGATCACGTCGACCGCGCCGGCATCGCACTCCTCGCGCTTGTCGCCTACGTCCCGACGCTGCTGTCGTCGCCGGGCACGATGCCGGCCGACACCAAGGCCTACCTCTACCTCGACCCAGGGCGCCTCACGACCGACGCGCCGTGGACGTTCGACCCCCGCCAGTTCGCCGGCTGGGTGCCCCATCAGCACATCACCTACCTCTGGCCGTCGGGTCCCTGGTACTGGTTCTGGGAAAAGGTCGGGGCGCCGGACTGGCTCGCCCATCGTCTCTGGCTCGGCACCATCTTCCTGATTGCCGGGCTCGGCGTGCGCTGGCTCGCACGACACCTCGGTCTCGGCCCGGCGGCGGGTCTCGTCGCGGCGCTCGTCTACCAGCTGTCGCCGTATGTCCTGGCGTACGTGTCACGAACCTCGCTGATGCTGCTCCCATGGGCGGCCCTCGGATGGATCGTGGCACTCACCATCCGTGCCGCGACGCGTTCGAGCTGGCGTGACGCCGGCGTGCTGGCGCTCGTCATCGCCACGGTGGGCTCGCCGAACGCGACCGCGCTGGCGATGATCGCGCCGGCACCTGTGCTCTGGCTCGTGCACGCCGCTTGGGGCCAGCTCATCACGTGGCGCCGGGCAGCCACCACGGCGGTCAAGGTGGGTGTCCTGTCGCTCGGCGTGTCGCTGTGGTGGATCGCGATGCTGATGGTGCAAGGACGTCACGGCGCCGACGTGCTCGGGTACTCCGAGTCCTTGGAGGCCGTCTCGCAGTCGTCGGTCTCGTCCGAGGTGCTGCGTGGCCTCGGCTACTGGCTGTTCTACCTCCGCGACGCCTACGCGCCGACCACGACGGCGTCGTCGGACTACATGACGAACGAGGCGCTGATCCTCGCCGGGTTCACGGTGCTCGTCGCCGGCGTCGCCGGACTCGCGCTGACATCGTGGCGCCACCGCCGCTTCGCCATCTGGTCGTTCGCCGCCGGCACGATGCTCGCCGTCGGCGTCCACCGCCTCGGCGACCCCTCGCCTGCCGTGAGCGCCCTCGTCGGCGACACCGAATCAGGGCTCGCCCTCGCCTTGCGCAGCAGTACGCGGGCGCTGCCGATGGCTACGCTCGGTCTCGCACTCGGCGCCGGCGCGCTCGTCGCTGCGGTCCGCCCGCGGCGCAGCTGGGTCCGGATGATGGTCCCCGTGCTCGTCGCAGGGGCGGCAATCGCAAACATGCCGTCGCTGTGGCGCCACGACTACGTCGACCCGGCGCTGGCACGCGACGAGGACCCGCCAGAGTCGTGGGATCGGGCAACGGCTGCACTCGACGCCGGCGACGACGACTACCGGGTCCTCGAGCTGCCGGGCCAGGAGTTCGGCGCCTACCGCTGGGGGTACACGGTCGACCAGCCACTCCCGGGGCTGACCGAACGCGCCATCGTCACCCGTGATCTGCTGCCGCTCGGCAGCCCGATGGCAATGGACCTCCTGTTCGCCCTCGACGACCGCTTCCAGGAAGGCATCGCCGAACCCGGGGCCGTCGCCCCAGTGTCGCGCCTGCTCGGCGCCGACACCATCTGGGTGCCCGGTGACGCCGCGTTCGAGCGCTTCCGCACTCCGCGACCCGAGCAGTCGTCGGCCTTTTACGCCGACACGCCGCCCGGCCTCGGCGAACCGGTGCCCTACGGCGAGCCGGTGGTCAACGAGCCCGACATCGACATGGTCGACGAGCACTCCGTCACGGATGCGATCGTCGGTCGTCCGGTCGCCCCCGTCGAGCTCGTGCCGGTCGAAGATCCACTGCCGGTCGTGCGCACCAAGACGGGTTTGACACTCGTCGCCGGGAGCGGCGACGGCATCGTGGACGCCGCAGCGGCGGGGCTGATCGACGGCACCGAGCTGCTGCGCTACAGCGCCGACATGGGCGGCGGCGCGCTCAGCGACGCGATCGGTGGCGCCGATGCGCTCGTCGTCACCGACTCGAACCGTGACCGTGCGCACCGGTGGGCGTCGTCGCAGGACGCCGTCGGGTTCACGGAGTCCGGCGCGCCCGGCAACGACCTGCTGCGCGTCGAATCGGCCGATGCTCGTCTCCCTGTCTTCACGAACGCCAACCCGGACCGCTCCACGATCGCCACCCAGCGCGGTCCCGTGACGGCCCTCGCCACGGCCTACGGCGAGCCGTTCGCCTACCGGCCCGAGCACCGGGCGGCGATGGCAATCGACGGCGACACGACGACCGCGTGGCTCGTCGCCGACCGCTTCGACGCCAGCGGCGAGCGCATCGTGCTCACGACGGACGCCGGCATCGACTACATCCGATTCGTGCAACCGCGCTTCGCGCAGCGCCAGCGACACCTCACGGCGATCGACGTGCGCATCGACGACCGCCCGGCGCAGCGCATCGAGCTCGGACCGGACTCGATGACCCGCAGCGGTCAGCGCGTGGCCATCGACCCGACGACGGAACCGACCCGCGTCGAGATCAGCGTCGTCGCCACCGAGTCGCCAGTCGACGTGCCAGGTCCTGCGCTCGCCGCCGTCGGGTTCGCCGAGATCGACGTCGGCCTCGGTGCGACGACGGAGTTCGTGCGGCCGCCCGTCGACCTGCTTCGCCGCATCGACGAAGCCGGCGACGACGCTCCGGTCTCGCTCGTCTTCACCCGCCTGCGCCACGATCCGACGGACCGATTCAGGGCAGACCCCGAGCGCGTGCTGCGGCGCGAGTTCCCGCTCGGCGCTGCTCGTTCCTTCGACATCGATGTCACGGCGCGTCTCGACCAGCGGGCGTCCGACGCTGCGCTCAACGACGTGCTCGGCATCGATGCACCGACGTCGGATGACCGTGTCGCCGGCGCCGCGTCGGCAGCCGCGTTCGCCGCCGTCGACGGCGACCCCGCGACCTCGTGGATCTCGCCGTTCGCCTATCCCGGCGACCACGACATCTCGTTCGACCTCGGAGGGACCGAGACGATCGACGAGTTCACGATCACCCAACCCGGCGACGACGAGCGGTTCTCCACCATCACCCAGCTGACCGTGCGTGCCGGCGACGAGGAGGCGGTCGACGCCGAGGTGGGACCGCCGGACGCCGACGGGACGAGCACGGTGCAGCTCCCGCGACCCGTCACCGGTGAGACCGTGACGGTACGCGTCGCCGGCTTCGACGGCGTCGTCGTCAGCGACCGCCGGTACGCCGAGCCCGTGTTCCTCCCCGTCGCCATCAGCGAGATCTCCGTCGGGCCGAGAGTCACCCTGCCCGAGGCGGTGACGTTGCCCTGTCGCGACGATCTCCTCCGCCTCGACGGTGACCCGATCGCCCTCCGGCTGAGCGGTGACACGGCGGCGCTGCTCGACGGCGAGCCGTTCGACGTCAGCCCGTGCGACACGGCGGCACTCGACCTCGATGACGGCATGCACCGCCTGACCGGCACGCCAGGAGCTACGTCGGGCATTCAGATCGATCGCGCGGTGCTGTCCACAGCGCCCGAGGCAGCACGTGGCGAGACGGCCGGCGAGAACCTCGTGCCGACCACGATCATCTCGCGCACCCGCACGTCGCTGCGGGCAGAGATCGGACCGTGTCCGAAGGGCTGCTGGTTCGTGCTCGGCGAGGGCTACAACGACGCCTGGACGGCACAGAGCGTGCCGACGAAGCAGTCACGCCCCCGCACCGCAGACCCCGGCGCGCCCACGGATCGCGGCATCACGTCGTACCTCGGCCCACCGACGGCCGTCGACGGCGGCTTCAACGGCTGGTACATCGAGCCGACCGACGACCGGGTGACAGTGACCACCGAATGGACGGCGCAGTCAAGGGCGTCGTACGGACTGATCGCATCGGCGGCGTTCGTGACCCTCGCCGTCGCCCTCATCGTGCTCGACCGCCGTCGCGCGATCGGGGTCACCAGTGCAGCGATCGCCGTGCGACCGACGATGGCGTCATGGCGAGCTCGCGAGACGCGGCTGCGCGTCGCGATCGGTGTCGCGCTCGCCACGGCCGGCGCGGCGTTGTTCGTGAAACCGCTGTGGGCGCTTCCTGTCGCCGCCGTCGGTGCCGTCGCAGTCCTCCTCCGCCGCAGCCGTGTCGCGGCGGTCGCCGGTGTCGCAACGGCTGCCTTCGTCGGCGGTTCCACCGCCTACTCGGTGTGGCGCGAGGACCCCTTTCCCAACGGCGCCTGGCTGCGCACCGTCGAACCGCTGCACCTGGTCGGTCTGCTCGTCGTGGTGCTGATGTTCGCGGCGTCCGTGCTGCCCGACGACGCCGACGTCACAGCGGAGGAAGACGAGTCCCCACCGGGATGACGAACACGGCGGCCTCGGTGCCGATCTGGAGCATCAGTGACGTGGAGACCCTCGTGTCGCGCGAGATCTCGTCGCTCGTGGACAGACCGAACACGTTGTAGTCGAGCATCGGGACGAGGTCGTCGAGACCGTCGCGACGAAGGCCGGCGAGCGCCTCGCGGCGCAGCCTCGCGTACCGCGCCCGTTCGTCGGCCGTGCGTGGGTCGTTGCTCGCCACTTCCACTGCCTCCGGCACATCCCGCCAACGGTCGATGTAGGCGCCCGTCGCGTAGTGGATCTCCGCCGTCGCGAGATCGGTCGGCATCGTCAGCTCCGGCGTGTTCGGCACCGTGAAGTAGCGCTCACCGCCGACGTCGAGGCCACGCCGGTCGAGCTCGTTGATGAACCCGAACACCTGGCTGCCGAAGAAGTGGGCGTCACTGCCCTGCACGAGGTAACGGCCGTCCTCGCCCGTCGCCGCACCGGTGCGCTCGATCACGGCGTCGTAGGTCGGCGCCACCATCTCCCCCATCTGCGTCCCGAGGTCCGCCTCGGCGTGCTCGGCGTTCGTGGCGTCGACGGTGAACATCGCGGTCGACGCGACGAGCGTCACGATCGCCACGGCGACGGCGCCCTGGCGCATCGCCGGTCGCCACTCATTCCGGGCGAGGCCGACGAGCGAAATGGCCGTCCAGCAGACCGCAACGATCACGAGTGCCGTGATCCCCCACGCCCACAGTGTGAGGTAGTACCACGTGAAGCCGAAGATCCTCGCCATCGATGCCAGCGACAGCACGAGCGTGAGCGCGATGACGGCGTGGAGGGCACGCAGCTTGGTCGAGCGCGCCACGGTGAACGAGGCCACGGCCGCCGCCAGCCACAGGAACCCGACGACGACGCCCTGGGTGACCGACGACTGGTCGTCGAGGCCGACGTACATGAACCGCTGGTCGCCGTGCAGGAGGCCACCGAAGGCGTCGACGACGTTCAGGTGGCGCGCCAGCAGGCGCATCCCCGCCCTCGCTCCGATCGGCGACTCCGGCGGTGAACGGAAGTAGCGCACGAGCCTCGAGATGTTGCCGTCGCCACCCTGCAGCTCCTGCACGATCGGTGGCAACCACAGCGCGACGCCGACCACCGCGGAGAGTCCAAGCGTCTGGATCCCGGCGCGGCGCATGTCATCGTCGCCACGAACGGCGCGCACCGCCACCACCACGGCTGCGGCGAAGAACGACGCGCCGGCGAGCAGCAGGTACGGGACGTGGGTCTGGGCGCACAGCGAGCCGGCGACAGTCACGGCCAGCAGCCAGCGATGGTCACCGGCGAACACGGCCCACATCGCGAACAGCACGAGAAGCCATGCGAGCAACGGCAGGTAAGGGTTCCACGGTTGAACCAGCAGCAGGGTGCCGTAGCCGCGCATCGCGACGGCGAGCACGACGGCGACGAGCACCATGCCGGTGCGCCCCGCCAGTCGCCGCCCCACCCACAGCGCAATGGCGACGACCACCATGTGGATGACCACGGTGCCGACCTCGAGCGCCCACGGGCTCGATCCGAAGAGGCGGTAGGCGGGGGCGAGCAACCAGAAGCTCAGCGGTCCCGGGTGGCTGCCCTGGTCGGGCAGGTCACCGATCCGCCCCGGGAGCCCGATCAGCGGTGTGTCACCACCACCCACCTGGCGCACCCGCACCTCGGTCATCGCGAGGTCGAGCACGGGGTACCAGCGGTCGTGGTGCAGTGCGACGACGGCCACGACGAGCGGCACGACGACGACGAAGAAGAGCCCGACGTGGACGCTGCGTTCGGACAGGCGGGTCACCGCCGCCGTCCGGCCCGATCCGCGATCCCCCAGCGGGTGACGAGCCACATCGACTCTGCCATGATGCGCCCGGACATCTTCGACTTCCCTCGCGTTCGGTCGCGGAACACGATCGGGGTCTCCTCGATGCGAAGGCCCGCTGCGCTGCCGCGACGGATGAGCTCGGTCAGAAACGCATATCCCTCTGCCGTGGTGGACTCCGGCTTGATGGTTCGCAATGCGTCGCTGCGATAGGCGCGGAACCCGGACGTGATGTCGTAAGGGGCGACGCCCAGCACGGCACGGGTGTAACGGTTGCCCCACTTCGACAGCAGTTGTCGGCGAACAGGCCAGTCGGTCACGCCGCCGCCCGTCACGTAGCGCGACCCGACGACGATGTCGGCACCGTGGTCGAGCGCCTTGCGCAGCGCCGGCAGCGACGCCGGATCGTGGCTGAAGTCGGCGTCCATCGACACGACGGCGTCGTACTCCTGATCGAGCACCTCGGCGAACCCCGCCCGATATGCCGCGCCGAGCCCCGCCTTGTGCTGGCGGTGCAGCACGCTGATGTTGCCGAGCTCGGTCGCGATCTCGTCGGCGATCCGGCCGGTGCCGTCGGGACTGTTGTCGTCGACCACCAGGATCGAGGCGTCACCCACCGCCTCGCGCACGCCGTGCAGGATCGCCGCGATGTTGTCGGCCTCGTTGTACGTCGGCAGCACGATGACGAGACGCATCGGGTCGATGGTAGTGGTGAGGGTGGTCAGCGTCGCGGCCAGTGGGTGCGACGAGCACGGTGCGCGACGACGACGTCGCGGAAGTGCTCGGCGATGCCGAGCGACGTCGCTTCCCAGGTCAGGGCACGCGCACGGGTGGCCGCTGCGGCGGCGAGGCGACCGCGCCACTCGTCGTCGACGAGTACGTCGGCGATGGCACGGCCGAGGTGTACTTCGGGCACGAGGACACCCGTGACGCCGTTCACGACGCTCGACCGGTGGCCCCTGATGTCGGTCGCGACGGCGGGCGTCGCGCAGCCGGCGCCCTCGGTCATCGACAGTCCCCAGCCCTCGGCCAGCGAGGCGCTGGCCACGATCCACGCCGAGCGGTAGCGATCGACGAGTGCGTCGTCGCTCTGGTGACCGGGCATCGAGATCCAGCCGCTCGCACCGAGCGAGTCGATCTTCGCCTCGAGCGCGCGGCGCTCGGGACCGTCGCCGACGATCACGAGTCGCATCTCGGGCAGACGGGCACGAGCCTCGACGGCGGAGTCGATGAGCAGGTCAAAGCGCTTGACGGGCGCCATCCGGCCGACGGCGAGCACCGTCGGTACCGCCGCTCGGGCGCCCCCCGGGGTGAAGCGGGCATCGACACCATTGGGGACGGCGACGACGCGGTCGGGCGCGAAACCGAGTTCGAGCAGTTCTTCTCGCGTTGCGTCGGAGGGAGTGAGAGTCATCGTGCGGCGGTAGACGCGTGGCGCGAACCGTGCCTCGAGCGCCTTGCCGGCCGAGGACAACGGCGGGGGCATGATCTGGTCCCACATCGGGCCGTGGACGTGGTGGAGGAAGGTCAGGTGCGGCCGCCGGCACCACACGGGCGACAACCAGGGCACGCCGTTGAGGATCTCGATCAGTCCGTCGTAGGGACCCATCCGGCCGAGCAGCTCGCTCGCGACGGTGCGCGGGTAGACGGTCAGCCGCCCGCCACGCCGCACAACGCGGTAGCCGTTGCGGCACTCGGTCGCGGGCTGCCCGACGGCGGCCGACGTGCGGTGCGTGATGTCGAGCCCTGCGGAGGCCCAGCGACGCATGAGCTCGTCGGCATGGTGTTCGGACCCACCGGCGTCGGGGTCGTCGAAGTCCCGCCAGGCGAGCACGTGGACGCGTCGTACCCCGTGGTCGACGATCTCGTCGATCACACGCTGCAGGTCTGCATCGGCATCGGGCGCGGGCATGAACCTCGCAGTCTCGCCGCGACATGGCGATCGCGGCCCGTTCGGGACCACCAATCGCAAACGGCCGCACGAAGACCGTCGGCTGGGGAGCTACGACCACTACAGTCAGGCACCTTGTCAGCGACGGCGACCACTGCTGATCAGCCCTTCGTGACCGGTGGCAGGGCGTTCGGGCGTTCGACGAAGGGCATCATCGCCATCGGGATCGTCGCAGTCGTGGCGTTCATCCCGGTGCCTGGCCTCTACACGGCGACCGGCGGCACCATGGAAGAGGGCTTCATGCTCTGGTTCCCCGAGCTGCTGAAGCAGGGCGAGGTGCCGAACGTCGACTTCCTCCACCTCTACGGACCCGGGTCGCTGCACGTCCTCGCCGGTTGGTACGAGATCTTCGGCAACACGCTTGCCGCCGAGCGAACGTTCGGGCTGCTGCAGAACCTCGGCATCATCTTCGCCATCTACGCCCTCGTGCGGCCGTGGGGGCGCACGGCAGCGGCCGGAGCCGGCGCCACCGCCGTGGTCATCATCATGACCGCCATCGGGCTGCAGGCGATGGCGTGGCACGGCACGCTCGCCCTCGGCCTGTGGGCTCTCGTGTTCGCCGTGAGAGGTCGCCACCTCATCGAGCGCGGTGACAGCGCAGGGTGGACGTGGGCGATCAGCGGGTTCCTCGGCGGCATGGCGCTGTCGTTCCGTCCCGACGCGATCATCGGGGTGGCGGCCGCGATTGCCGTCGTTGCCTGGTCGGTGCGTGCCGAGGCGTGGAAGCCGCTGGTGGGCGGCGCCGTCGTCGGTCTCGTGCCGATGTGGGTCCACCTCGTGATGGCGGGACCGAGCGCCTCGTTTCGCGGGATGGTGCTCGACCCGGTCTTCGAGCTGCGTCCGGGCCGGGAGCTGCCGAGCCCACCGTCGCTGGACCAGATCGACGGGTTCCTCCTGCGCGTCGTCGAGTTCTTCCCGCCGTGGTGGGAGGTACCCCACATGAAGGCCGAGCTGCAGCTCTTCACGTGGTTCTTCGGGATGATCATCGCCGCTATCGCCATCCCGGCATGGGCATGGTGGCGGCGACGCAAGGGTGACCGGTCGTCGCAGTCGCTCGTGCTGCTCGGCGCCGGGCTGTTCGCCCTCGGTGTGCTCGGCCAGGGCGCGCAGCGGCCGGACTCCACGCACCTGGCGTGGGTCACGATCGCCTCGTGGCCGCTGCTCGTACCCGTCGTCGCCGATGTCGTGCGCCGTCTCCGCAAGGGGATCAGGATGAGGACGGCGTCGATGAGTGCCATCGCCGCCGTCGCCGTGCTGATGCTCGTGGTGTGCCCGTTCTACACGTACCGCCAATACGTGCTCGCCGCCAGGGTCACCACCGGTGACCTTCCCGATCCGTTCCCCGTCAACCGCAACGGCAAGAACTTCTACTTCGGCGACGTGCGGGCACGCGACTCGATGCAGGCGGCGGTGAACGACCTCGACCGCTGGTCGCGCCCCGGGGAGTCGCTCATCGTCGGCCCGGCGGATCTCAGCCGCACGTACTACAGCGAGGCGTTCGTGTACTGGATGTTCCCCGAGCTCGATGCGGGCACATATTTCATCGAGATGGATCCCGGCGTCGCCGACGCCTCGGGATCAGGGCTCGCTCGGGAGGTCGCGCGAGCCGACTGGGTGCTGCTGACGACGTACTGGCTCGACTGGGCCGAGCCCAACACCTCGTCGGAGTCGCGGTCCCAGAAGCCGAACCGGGTGATGGCGAACCGCTTCTGCCTGGTCGGCAAGTACGTCGAGGACTACAACCGCGGGCGACCGGCCGTGATGCTGTTCCGCAACTGCGGCAAGGGCAACGGCATGGGCATCAGCCCAGCGGAAGTCGACGGAACAACCCCCGTGGAACGTGGCGCAAGACGCTGAACACGGGGCGCAGTATCGGCGGTGACCACACCGTGTGGCG
>JALZNU010000136.1 GCA_030857495.1 Actinomycetota bacterium
CTCAGAACGACATCAAGAAGGTGCTCGCCTACTCCACGATCAGCCAGCTCGGCTACATGTTCCTCGCCGTCGGGTCGGGCGCGTACGTCGCCGCGATCTTCCACATGGTCACGCACGCCTTCTTCAAAGCGTTGCTGTTCCTCGGCTCCGGGTCGGTGATCCACGGGCTGCACGACGAGCAGGACATGCGCAAGATGGGGCTACTGCGCAAGGCCATGCCGGTGACTGCCATCACGTTCATCATCGGTTGGCTCGCGATCGCCGGCGTGCCGCCGTTCGCCGGCTTCTGGAGCAAAGACGAGATCTTGCTGTTCAGCCTCGCGAAGAGCCCGGCACTGTACGTCGTCGGCCTCGTGGCGTCGCTGCTCACCGCCTACTACATGACCCGGCAGGTGGTGATGGTGTTCTTCGGGAAGGCGCGCTGGGAGAGCCACGCCGAAGAGCACGGGGCGCGGGGTGACGCCAAGCCCCACGAATCGCCGATCCTGATGCTGCTCCCGCTCGTCGTCCTCGCGATCGCCTCGGTCGTCGGCGGTGGCATCCAGCTCCCGTTCTCCGACGCGACGCACCGCCTCGAACACTGGCTGCACCCCGTCGTCGAGGCTGGCGAGGCCGAGATCGAGGGGACGTGGGCGTACGACAACAAGTACCTGCTGCTCGGCATCGCCGCCGCCGTCGCGCTCATCGGCATCGCGCTCGCCTGGCTCGTCTACGAGCGGCGCCGCCTGCGTGTCGTGGAGCCGAAGGTGCTCGAGCACGCCTGGTACTACGACGAGGCGCTGTCGAACGTCATGGGTGGCCCGGGCCGCGAGGCGTTCGAGGCGACGTCGTGGTTCGACCGCAACGTCGTCGACGGCGGCGTGCGCGCCACGGCGTGGGGCGTGCGCAGTGCCGCCACCGGATTGCGCACGGGCCAGAGCGGTTTCGTGCGCGCCTCTGCGGGGGTCATCGGCATCGGCGCCGTTCTCCTGCTGGCGTGGTTCGTCGTCGTGAGAGGGATCCTCTAGGTGGAGAACTCGTTCCCGATCCTCACTGCGCTGATCGCGACGCCGCTCGTCGGCGCCGTGCTCGTGGCGCTGCTCAGCTGGCGCAGGTCGGCGGAGGTGGGCAAGCTCGTCGGACTTCTCTCGGCGGTCGTCACGGCGGCGCTGAGCGTGTGGCTGCTCGCCTCGTACGAGACCGGCGAGGCCGGCTACCAGTTCGTGACCCAACAGATGTGGATCGAGCGTTGGGGCATCTCGTGGCACCTCGGCGTCGACGGGATCTCACTGTTCCTCGTCGTCCTGACCGGCCTGCTGTTCCCGCTCGCCCTGCTCGGCGTCGACCCCCACCACAACGGCAAGGCGTACCTGGTGTGGATGCTGATTCTCGAGGCCGGGGTGATGGGGTCGTTCATCAGCCTCGACCTGTTCGTGTTCTTCCTCTTCTTCGAGATCGTGCTCGTGCCGATGTACTTCCTCATCGGCGGATGGGGCTACGAGGGCCGCGTCCACGCCGCGCTGAAGTTCTTCCTCTACACGATGTTCGGTTCGGCGTTCATGTTCGTCGGTGTCGTCGCCACCGCGTTCCTCGCCCGCGAGAGCGTGGGGCGCATCACGTTCGACCTCGTCGTGCTGCAGGAGCAGGCCGAGTTCGCCACGTCGACGGGCCGCTGGCTGTTCTTCGCCTTTGCCATCGCCTTCGCCGTCAAGGTGCCGATCTTCCCGCTGCACACATGGCTGCCCGATGCGCACACCCAGGCGCCCACGGCCGGCTCGGTGATCCTCGCCGCCGTGATGCTGAAGCTCGGCACGTACGGATTCCTGCGGTTCGGGCTCGGCCTCTTCCCCGAAGCGGCGTACTGGGCCCGTCCGCTGTTCCTCACACTCGGCGTCGTCGGGATCATCTACGGCGCGATCGTCGCCACGATGCAGAAGGACCTCAAGCGGCTCGTCGCCTACTCGTCGATCGCCCACCTCGGGTTCATCGTGCTCGGTTCGTTCGCGTTCACGAGCCAGTCGATCTCGGGCAGCGTGCTGCAGATGATCAACCATGGGGTGTCGACGGGCGCGCTGTTCCTCCTCGTCGGCTGGATCTACGAGCGCCGCCACACCCGCCAGATCGCCGAGCTGCGTGGCATCCAGGCGGTCGCCCCGATCTTTGCCGCCGGGTTCATGGTCGTCATGCTCTCGTCGATCGGCGTGCCAGGGCTGAACGGGTTCGTCGGCGAGTACCTCGTGCTCATCGGTTCGTTCGCGACCGCAAGGTGGTGGACCGTGGTCGCCGCCGCCGGAGTGATCCTTGCCGCGGTCTACCTGCTCTGGGCGTACCAACGCGTGTTCCACGGCGAGCCCGACGACGAGAACCGCACCTTCCGTGAGCTGACCATGCGCGAGGGTCTCGTGCTCGTGCCGTTCATCGCCGCGATCGTCTTCGTCGGCGTGTACCCGAAGCCGTTGCTCGACCGCATCGAGCCGAGCGTCACCGAGCTCATCGAGCGCGTCGAGTCGCGCACCGAATATGTAGCGCCCGAGTCGCCTGCGGGCTCGTCGTCCGCTCCGCTTTCTCCTCGCGCCTTGTGCGGCTCGTCGCTGGCGCTTCCCTCGCCGCGCGCGACACCGGATTTGGTGATTGCGGAGGAGGAGCCGTGCTAGCTCAGGCTGGCGAGTTCGTCGGGCCGGATGTCGGGTGGTGGGCGCTCTCGCCGCTGCTCGTGCTCGTGGGCGGGGCGCTGGTCCTGCTCGTCGCCGGCGCGGTCACGCCGCCGTGGCCGAAGAGTGCTTACGCCGTCACGACGACGCTCATCGCGGCAGGCGCCGCCGTGCTGGCGCTGATCCAGTGGCAACAGATCCGTGACGACGGGCCGTCGCTGCTCGTCGGCGACGCGATCGCGTATGACCAGACGTCGGTGTTCTTCACCGTCACGATCTGTGCATCCGTCGGTCTCGTGGCGCTGCTCAGCGACGACTTCCTGCGTCGTCACGCGCTCGACGGGCCCGAGTTCTACGCGCTCTACCTCGTCGCTGCAGCGGGCGGAATCGTGATGGCGTCGGCCAACGATCTGATCGTTCTGTTCCTCGGCGTCGAGACGCTCTCGCTGGCGCTGTACGTGCTGGCCGCCGCCGATCGTCGTCGCACGAAGAGCCAGGAGAGCGGGCTCAAGTACTTCGTCCTCGGTGGCTTCTCGTCGGCATGCCTGCTGTACGGGATCGCGCTCGTCTACGGCGCGACGGGCTCCACGAACATCTCGGGAATGGTCGAGTACCTGCAGCAGACGGTGCCGCTCGACCGTCAGGATGCGCTGATGCTCGCCGGCCTCGCGCTGCTGATGGTGGGGCTCGGTTTCAAGGTCGCCGCTGCACCGTTCCACGTGTGGACGCCCGACGTCTACCAGGGCGCGCCGTCGCCCGTGAGCGCATTCATGGCGTCGGCCGGCAAGGTGGCAGCGTTCGGTGCGATCGTGCGCGTGCTGGTCGTCGGACTGCCTTTCTACCGCGACGACTGGCGGCCGGTCGTGTGGGTGCTCGCGGTGGCGTCGATGGTGATCGGCTCGGTGCTCGCCGTCGTGCAGCACGACATCAAACGTCTTCTCGCCTACTCGTCGATCAGCCATGCCGGGTTCGTGCTCGTCGGCATCGAGGCCGCGGCACACCAGGCCGGTGGAGCCGAACTAGGGCGCGGCATCCCGAGCGTCGGCGTCTACCTGCTCGCCTACTCGGTGATGGTGATCGGTTCGTTCGGGGTGGTCGCCATCGCGTCGCGCAGCGACGACGAGGCCACCACGCTCGACAGCTTCCGAGGTTTCGCCGCTCGCCGCCCGGCGCTCGCCGTGGCGTTCACCGTGTTCCTGCTCGCCCAGGCGGGCGTGCCGTTCACGAGTGGCTTCATCGCCAAGTTCGGCGTGATCCAGGCGGCCGTGGAGGAGCGCTCGTACGCCCTCGCGCTGATCGCGATGGTGGCCTCGGTGATCGCCGCATTTCTCTACCTGCGGATCATCGTGTCGATGTGGATGGGTGACGCCGACGCCGATGTGGGCGACGTCGCGCTGGCGGGTGCGGGACGATCGCGCACATGGTCGGGCTCATTGGCGATCGGCCTCGCCGCGCTGTTCACGATCGCCATCGGCGTGGTGCCGGGCTGGCTGCTCGAGGCCGCCGACTCGATCACCGGCTACGCGTCGCGATGATCGTGCGCCAGGGACTCGGTGTCGTGCTCGCCGTGACGTTGGGTGGCCTCGCGGCGTGCAGCTCGACCGACGACGAGACGACGGGCAATTCGGCGACGATGCCCACGACCGCCCCCTCCGCGGGCGCCATCCCGGGCAGTTCGACCTCGGTGGCTGCCACGACCGGAGCGCCGCCGACGACCGCCGGTCCGGTCACGTCGACGACGCCGGTTCCGACGACTGCCACCCCGACCACCGCGGCCCCGACGTCCGTCGCGCCGACGACCATGGTCGTGCACACCACTCTGCCGGTCGCAGCGCCGACGGTGCTCTCGATCGTCGACCGGTCGCGGCCGACATCGGCCGCCGGCGGCAACACGGGCTCTGACGTGCGCACGATCGTGACGGACGTCTATCTGCCCAACTACGAGACGGATCCTGACCCGAAGCCGCTGATCGTCCTCGCCCACGGCTTCACCGGCCATCCCGACAAGTTCACGCAGCTGGCGTCCGCCTGGGCAGCAGCGGGGTTCGTCGTTGCGGTGCCGAAGTTCCCGCTCACGAACAACGAAGTGGTGTCGCCGCAGCTCGGCGATCTCGCCGAGCAGGGCACCGACGTCGACGTCGTCATCGACGAGCTGCTCGACCGCAACACGTCTCGGTCCGACGTGCTCGCCGGCACCATCGATCCAAAGCGGATCGGGCTCTACGGACTGTCGTTCGGCTCGCTCACCGTGTGGGGCACGCTGATCGATGGCTGCTGCCGCGACCGCATCGACGCGCTCGTGCAATCGGACGGCGCGTTCGCGGGCGACGCCTCACTGCTCGCCGATGTGGGCATCCCGGTGATGATCGCCCACTCCGACACCGACATGATCTTCCCGATCGCCGGCATCCGTGCCGAGTACCGCGCCCTGCGTGCCCCGAAGTATCTCCTCACGCTGCACGGCTTCGCGCACGCCGTCGTCGGCGAGAACACGCCGACCACGGCCGACGACGCATACATCGTGGCAACGA
>JALZNU010000137.1 GCA_030857495.1 Actinomycetota bacterium
CGCTCACGAGCGCTCCGAGAACGCTGTTCAACGCCTCGATCACGCCACATCGCCGGCTCTCGTACACCACGTTGCCGCTGGAGTCGGCGAAGGAGGTGCGTCGCGCGGTCGGGTGCACGTTCAACGACGTCGTGATGGCGCTGTGCAGCGGCACGCTGCGTCGCTACCTCCTCGAGCACGATGCGCTCCCGGAGGACAGCCTCGTCGCGATGGTGCCGGTCAGCATCCGCACCGGCGCCGAGGAAGACGTCTTCCAGAACCGGGTCTCGGCGATGTTCGCCGACCTTGCGACGAACGAGCCCGACCCGCTCCGGCGACTCGCCCGCACGCGGGCGGCGATGGACGGCGCGAAGCAGAACTTCGCCGCCATCCCTGCAGAGGCGCTGATGGACTTCACGCAGTTTGCGCCCCCCGCCGTGGCGGCACGAGCGATGCGCATGTACAGCAGGCTCCGCATCGCCGACCGGGCGGCGATGCCGTTCAACCTCGTCATCTCCAACGTGCCGGGCCCCAACGTGCCGCTGTACATGGCGGGCGCCGAGCTGAAGCACTTCTACCCCATCTCGGCGCTCGTCGACGGCCAGGGCCTCAACATCACGGTGCAGAGCTACAACGGCAGCCTCGACTTCGGCTTCATCGCCGATCGCGAGCTCGTGCCCGACGTGTGGCGGCTCACGGACTTGCTGCACGACAGCATGGACGAGCTGCTCGCGGCGACCTAGGCGGACTGCGCCGGCACGGCGCTTGATCAGGCGCGGGTGCCGAGCCCGTTGGCGGCGAGGTACGTGATGAGTGCCGACGGGTTGCGCGTCTGCGCCAGCACCTCGCCCGGACCGACGAACTCGAACACGAATCCTTCGCCGGACTTCATCGACTGCACGAGGCCACCCTCCGCTGCTCGACGCAGCGAGTACTGAACGCTCGCCTGGCAGGCGACGAAGTGGCCGCTGTCGACGACGAGCTGCTGGCCGGCCTCGAGCGTGAAGCGGTCGATGGCACCGAACGCCGACACGACGAGCGGGCCCTCGCCCTTGGCGCCGACGAGAAACGCTCCCTCGCCACCGGCGAACATCCGCATGCCCTGGAACTGCGACTCGATGTCGACCGACGTGGCGGCGCCGAGGAACGAACCCTTCGAGAGCACCCAGTCCGCCCCAGGACGCATGTCCACGATGGAGAGGTCGCCCGGCAGGTTGGCGGCGAGGTCGATCCAGCCACCCGCTGGCCCGGCCGTGGCCGTCGTGATGAAGAACGACTCTCCGCCGAGCGCGGCACGCTTCAGCGACTTCAACATCCCACCCTCGGCCTTCGCCGCGAGGGTGACTCCCGACATCGCCGACATCGCGCCGGACTCTGCCCGCACCGGCTCACCAGCATCGAGCGTGAAGCGAGCGACCGAGAAGCTCGGTTGGTGGCGAACGTTGATCTGCATGGGTGATCCTCCTGGAAGCTGGTCCGGATGCGTGGTCAGGCCGGTGAGTCGAGGCGGAAACGGATGCGGCGGTTGCGGCGGCCCTTGTTCTCCACCTTCGTGATTGCGAACCTGCCGGACTGCGCCGTGTTGGACAGGTGGGTGCCGCCGCACGCCTGACGATCGATGCCGGCGATGTCGATGAGGCGCAGCCGGCCGTCGGGCGTCGGTGGCGGCGCGACCGAGCGGCTCCGGACGAGTCCGTCCGTGCTCGCCGCGTCGCCGGCATCGACGTACACGCTGCGCACCTCCACACCCTGACCGATCACGTCGTTGACGTCGGCGTCGAGGCCGCGCAGCACCTCGTTGTCGACCTCTTGCAGATCGAAGTCCATCCGACCGGTGCCGTCGGCGTTGATCTGCGCCCCCGTGACCAGTGCGCCCTCGAACCTCGCAAACACGAACGCGTTGAGGATGTGCGAGTCGGTGTGGAGCTGTGCCACGCGACCGCGTCGCTCTCCGTCGACGATCACGTCGACCGTGCCGTCCACCTCGGCGCGCTCGTCGTCGAGCAGGTGCCACCACTGCGGCCCGGCGCCCTCGGTCGCCGCCTCCACGGAGATGCCGGTGACGGCGTACGAACCCGTTGACGCCTCGATGGCGCCGGCGTCGCTCACCTGGCCGCCGCCACCAGGGTGGAACGCCGTGTGGTCGAGCACGACGGCACCCGGGCGCGCAGCAACGACGAGGGCCTCGTGGCGCAACAGGTCGGGCTGCTCGTGGCAGAGGTACACGCTCATCGCTTCCGAATCTACGCCCACTGACATTTCGTTCAACTCCCCCAGTTCGACGACCGCGCTCCATAGGGTCGTGGCCGTGTCGCGGTGGTATCGGCTTACGATTACACCCGTCGATCGTGACCCCCGCGCCGTTGCCATCGCAGAGGGTGCCGAGCACCTGGCGATGGCACTCCCGGGGCCTGTTTCTGTCGCTGACGTGCTCTATCTCCACGGCGACCTCGACGACGCCGGTCGCTCGCAGCTGTGCGATGTGCTCGTCGATCCGTTGCTGCACGGTGCGACGTGGGAGACGCCCGCCACCAACGGACCGGCGTTCGAGATCACGCTCCATCCCGGCGTGACCGATGTCGCGGCGGCGTCCCTGCGCCGTGTCGCGACGCAGGTCGGCGTCGCCGTCGACGCCACCGCCACCGGGCGCCGCATCGAGTTCCCGCCGGACACGACCGACGACCTCGCCGGCGACGTCGTGCGGCGGCTCGTCGCCAACCCGGTGATCGAGCAGTGGTCGATCGGTACCGCCGAACCCCCCGTGGCGGCAGATGCCGCAGTGACGGCCAGCACCGTCATCGCCATCAGAGGGGCGGACGAGCACACGCTGCAACGACTGAACGGCCAACGCATGATGGCGCTCGACCGCGCCGAGCTCGTCACCATCCGCGACCACTTCGAGTCCGAGCAGCGCGACCCCACAGATGTCGAGCTCGAGACGCTCGCCCAGACGTGGAGCGAGCACTGTTCTCACAAGACGTTCCGCGCTCGCCTCGTGGACACGGCAACCGGCGACGAGATCGAGCCGCTGCTCGGGCAACTGCGGCGCTCGACCGCCGCGATCGCGGCGCCGTTCGTCCGGTCGGCGTTCGACGGCAACGCCGGCATCGTCAGCTTCCACGACGGCACGACGTACGCGCTCAAGGCGGAGACCCACAACCACCCGTCCGCGGTCGAGCCGTTCGGCGGCGCCAACACCGGTGTCGGTGGCGTGATCCGCGACGTGATGGGCGCCTCGCACCGACCGATCGCGCTCACCGACGTGCTGTGCTTCGGGTCGCCCGACCTCCCTCCCGGGCACGTGCCCACCGGATCGCTCCATCCGAGCCGCATCAGGGAGGGCGTCGTCGCCGGCGTTGCCGACTACGGCAACAAGATCGGACTCCCCACCGTTGCCGGCGCCATCTGGTACGACGACCGCTTCACCACCAACCCGCTCGTGTTCTGCGGGTGCGTCGGACGGGCCGACGAGCGGGCGCTCCCCACGGGACCGCAACCCGGTGACCGTGTCGTCGTGCTTGGCGGTCGAACAGGCCGTGATGGCATCAGGGGCGCGACGTTCTCGAGCGCCACCATGGACGCCACCACCGGTGACGTCGCAGGTGCCAGCGTGCAGATCGGCGATCCCATCACCGAGAAGCTCCTGATCGACGTCCTCGGCGGCGCAGGGGACCTGTACCGGGCGATCACCGATTGTGGGGCGGGAGGTCTGTCGTCGGCGATCGGTGAGATGGCGGAGCACACAGGCGCCGACGTCGAGCTGTCGCTCGTCACGCGCAAGTACGCCGGCCTCGCGCCGTGGGAGGTGTGGCTCTCGGAAGCACAGGAGCGAATGGTGCTTGCGGTGGCGCCGGAACGGCTCGAGGCGATCGCAGCCCGCTGCGAACGTCACGGCGTCGAGCTCGCCGATGTCGGCTCGTTCACCGGCGACGGTCGCCTCGTCGTGCGCGACGGTGGAGCGGTGGTCGCCAGCCTCGACACCGCGTTCCTCCACGACGGACGGCCACAGCGGCAGATGGAGGCGGTACTGCCGTCGCCCGAGCGGTCGAACGCCGGGGTGCGCGATGTCGCCGATGTCGGCGTCACGCTGCTGGCGTTGCTCGCCCACCCCAACATCGCCTCGCGTGCCGACGTCATCCACCGTTACGACCACGAGATCGGCGGTGCCACGGCCGTCCGCCCGCTGGCGGCAAACGGCGGCCACCACGACGGTGTCGTCCTTGCCGAACCCACCGAGTCGCGCGGGATCGCCATCGGCATCGGCGTCAACCCGTGGTACGGCCTGCACGACCCGGAGGCCATGGCGCACGCCGTCGTCGACGAGGCGATCCGCAGCGTCGTCGCGGTCGGCGCCGACCCCGACCGGGTTGCGCTGCTCGACAACTTCTCGTGGGGGGACCCGCTGCGGCCCGAGACGCTCGGTGACCTCGCAGTGGCCGTGCGTGGCTGCTGTGACGCAGCCGGAGACCATGCCAGCCCGTTCGTGTCGGGCAAGGACTCGTTGAACAACGAGTACGTAGATGTCACCGGTCAGCGACATGCCGTGCCGCCGACGCTCGTCATCACCGCCGTCGCCCACGTGCCCGACGTCGAACGCTGCGTGACGACGGGATTCGTCGCGCCCGGCAACGCGATCGTCCTCATCGGCAGGACCGCCGCCGAGTTCGCCGGGAGCCACCTCGACGACGTGCTCGCCTCCACGGGCACGATCACGGTCGGCGGCATCGTCCCGCAGCCCGACTCCGGCGCCCCCGGCCGCTACCGGTCGCTGCATCGCGCCATCGTGGGAGGGCTCGTGGCGTCGTGCCACGACGTGTCCGAAGGTGGAGTCGCCGTCGCAGTTGCCGAGATGTGCATCGCCGGCGACAAGGGCGCCGATGTGACGACACTCCCTCACAACGATCCCGTCGTCGCGCTGTTCGCCGAGTCGAGCGGCCGCCTCGTCGTCGAAGTCGCGCCGGACCAACTCGACGCGTTCGTCGATGCCATGCAGGGCGACGCACTCGTGATCGGCGCCGTGGGCTCGGGCCCCGTGCTGACGCTGCCCGACGGCGCGGCGCTCGCGCTCGACGACCTGCGCACCGCCTTCGGAGGGGCGTCGAGCCCCGTCGAAACCTCGGTGTCGCCGTGACCCGCGCGCTCGTCGTCGCCGGAC
>JALZNU010000017.1 GCA_030857495.1 Actinomycetota bacterium
TGCTTCTTCTCCTTCAGCTCGACCTCGGTGGCCGCGCCGACCTTGAGAACGGCGACGCCGCCCGACAGCTTGGCGAGGCGCTCTTGCAGCTTCTCGCGGTCGTAGTCGGAATCGGTGTTGTCGATCTCGGTCTTGATCTGGCTGATGCGACCCTTGAGGTCGTCCTCGGAGCCGCCGCCCTCGACGACGGTCGTCTCGTCCTTTGTGACGATGACGCGCTTCGCCGTGCCGAGAAGGTCGAGCGTGACGTTCTCGAGCTTGAGCCCGACGTCCTCACTGATGACCTGGCCGCCGGTGAGGATCGCCAGGTCCTGCAGCATCGCCTTGCGGCGCTCGCCGAAACCGGGAGCCTTGATCGCGACCGACTTGAACGTGCCGCGGATCTTGTTGACGACGAGCGTGGCGAGTGCCTCGCCCTCGATGTCCTCGGCGATGATGACGAGCGGCTTGCTCGACTGCATCACCTTCTCCAGTACGGGCACGAAGTCCCGCACCGCCGTGATCTTGGACGAGACGAGCAGCACGTAGGCATCGTCGAGCGACACCTCCATGCGATCGGTGTCGGTCACGAAGTACGGCGAGATGTAGCCCTTGTCGAAGCGCATGCCCTCGACGAGGTCCATCTCCATCCCGAAGGTCTGGCTCTCCTCGACGGTGATGACCCCGTCCTTGCCGACCTTGTCGATGGCGTCGGAGATCATCGTGCCGATCTCCTCGTCGGCGGCCGAGATCGACGCGACCTGAGCGATCTGATCCTTCGAGTCGACCTCGACGGCGAGACTCTTGATGCTGTCGACGGCTGCCTCGACGGCTGCCTCGATGCCACGCTTGAGGCTCATCGGGTTGGCCCCGGCGGCCACGTTGCGCAGTCCCTCGCGGACCATCGTCCACGCCAGCACCGTGGCCGTCGTGGTGCCGTCACCGGCGACGTCGTCGGTCTTCTTGGCGACTTCCTTGACGAGCTCGGCACCGATCTTCTCGTACGGGTCCTCGAGCTCGATCTCCTTGGCGATCGAGACGCCGTCGTTCGTGATGGTGGGAGCGCCCCACTTCTTGTCGAGCACGACGTTGCGACCCTTCGGTCCCAGCGTCACCCGAACTGCGTCGGCGAGCTTGTTCATCCCCGCCTCGAGCCCACGCCGGGCCTCCGTGTCGAACGCGATCATCTTGGCCATGTGTGTCCTCCGTTGGACGTGTGTGCGACTTCAAGCACTCGGTGTCACCGAGTGCTAGCACTCTACGTCGAGGACTGCTAAGTGACAAGCGAGACGCGCCGATCGCGGTTCGGGCGACCAGCACCGATTCCCGACCTGACGGGTAGCGTTTCGACCCATGGCCGTCACCGTACGCATCCCGACCACTCTGCGACCTCTGTCGGGAGGCGCGTCGACCGTCGAGGTGGGTTCTGGTTCGCTCGCCGACGTGATCGGCTCGCTCGACTCGGCGCACCCCGGCTTCCGAGATCGCCTGCTCGACGACTCGGGGAGCCTGCGCAAGTTCGTCAACGTCTTCGTCGACGACGACGACGTGCGCTACCTCGAGGGACTCGACACGAAGGTGCCCAACGGGCAGACCGTGTCGATCATCCCCGCCGTCGCAGGCGGCTGACACCGCCGGTCCCTGACCCACGCTGCGCTCGGTCGCCCCCGAATCGGGTACACCGTGATCCGTGAGCGAGCTGTGCGAGCGAACCATTGTTGCGGGGCGCCGCTGCGCAGCAGCGGAGCGGTCATTGGTGCACTGCCCGTCGTCCCTGTCAATCCTCCACACGGACATGGTGCACCAGTGAGCGAGCTGTGCGAGCGAACCACTGTTGCGGGGCGCCGCTGCGCAGCAGCGGAGCGGTCATTGGTGCACTGCCCGTCGTCCCTGTCAATCCTCCACACGGACATGGTGCACCAATGAGCGAGACCGTCCACACGGAGACCGAGTCGAAACACGACGCCAGCGCTGAGCTGGCAGTCACACCCCGTGCCGACGAATGGGGCGTGGACAGCGTGCTCGGACCGGTCGAGACCGAGCTCGTCGCGGCGTACTACGACACCGACGACCTGGCGCTCGCACGGGCAGGCATCACGTTGCGACGGCGAGTCGGCGGCGACGACCACGGCTGGCACCTCAAGCTTCCGAAGACATTGCGCACGCGCATCGAGCTACGACGGCCGCTCGGACGAAGCCTGCGGGTCCCACGCCCGTTCGCCGAGCTGCTGACCGCCACCGTACGAGGCGAGCGGCTCGACGCCGTTGCAACGATCCGTACGCACCGGACCTCGTACCGCCTCGCCCACGGCGACGGCACAGTGCTCGCTGAGGTGGCCGACGACCGTGTCGAGGGCGAGCTGCGCGAATCGGAGGTGTCGGTCTGGCGCGAGATCGAGGTCGAGTTGGTTGACGGCGACGACACGCTGCTGGCGCGCCTCGAGAAGACGCTCGCCGACCTCGGCGCCACACCGTCGGACGCACCATCGAAGTTGTCGAGGCTGCTCGGCGACAAGATCGCGGTGAGGGCGCCCGAGCGGTCCGAGACGAGCGGAGCAACCCCCGGCTCGGCTGGCGCGCTACTGCTCGACCACCTCGGCGAGCACCGCGACGAGCTGGTCGCCCTCGACCCTCTCGTGCGCCGAGACGAATCGCGCAGCGTGCACAAGATGCGCGTCGCCACCCGCCGCCTGCGCAGCGCACTGGCGACGTACCGCCGCTTGCTCGATCGTTCCGTGACCGATCCGCTGCGCGACGAGCTGAAGTGGCTCGCCGGCGAGCTCGGCGCGGTGCGTGACGCTGATGTCATCGGCAGCAGGATCGAAGCGCAGCTCCACAAGCAACCTCGTGACGTCGTCATCGGACCGGTACGGCGGCGGTTGGGACGAACACTCGGCTCCGACCGGAACGATGCCAGAGTCCACCTTCTGACGGCGCTCGCCAGCGAGCGCTACGTCAAGCTGCTCGATGCGCTCGACGTGGTCGTGGCCGGGAACGCGCTGCAGGGCGAGCAGAACGCCAAGCCTGCGAGGTCGATCCGCACGGAGGTGCGACGGGAGCATCGCCGCTGGCGTCGGCACGTCAAGCGATACCGCTCGCTCAACGACGCCGGCGTCGCGTCCGCGCAGATCGACCTGGCGCTCCACGACGTACGCAAAGCATCGAAACGCGTGCGCTACGCGGCCGATTCGGCGCGACCGATCGCCGCGAAGAAGGCGAAGCGGCTGGCCGACGACATGGAGCGCATCCAAGAAACGCTTGGGGAACACCAGGACACGGTCGTCACGCGTTCGGTGGTTCGACGCCTGGCGGCGACGGCACACGATGACGGCGAGGACACGTTCACGTGGGGCCGACTCCATGCCGACGAGCAGGGACGGGCGATCAAGTCCGTGCGTCGCAGTCAGCGACTGATCGACGACAGTTGGTCGACGCCGCGATGGCTCGACTCGCGGTGACGACCGGGGACGCATCGTCGTCGCACCCGACAAGCCTTCGTAGCATCTCGCCGAGGCCTCCACCAGCCCGCCGCCACTAGCGTCGGCGCCGTGCGCATCGTCGTCGCGCCCGACAAGTTCCGTGGCACGGCCACGGCCCGTGAGGCCACTGCGGCGATCGCCGCCGCCTGCCGCCGAGAAGGACACGACGTCGTCGAGATCCCGATGGCGGACGGCGGCGAGGGCACGCTCGACGTGCTCGGCGGCGCCACCACGTCGTCCACGGTCACCGGTCCGCTCGGCGACCCAGTCGAGTGTGCGTGGCGGCTGAAGGACGGTCTCGCCGTCGTCGAGACCGCTCGCGCCTGCGGTCTGCTGCTCACCGGCGGCGCCGAGCACAACGATCCCGTCGCGGCATCGACGTTCGGGGTCGGCGAGGTGCTCGACCAGGCGATCGGTCGAGGAGCCCGCCGCATCGTCGTCGGCGTCGGCGGCTCCGCCACGACCGACGGCGGGCTGGGCGCGATCAGCGCGCTCGGCAGCCCGCACCGGTTCAGGGGCATCACGGTGGAGGTCGGTTGCGACGTCACGACGCGCTTCGTCGAGGCCGCGGAGGAGTTCGCCCCGCAGAAGGGGGCGTCGCCGGCACAGGTGCAGTGGCTGCGCGCCCGCCTCGAGCAGCTCGTCGGTCGCTACCGGGAGGCGTACGGCGCCGACATCGCCGAGCTGCGTGGCGCCGGCGCGGCTGGCGGTCTCGCCGGCGGCCTGGCCGTGCTCGGCGCCCATCTCGCGCCGGGCTTCGACATCGTGGCCGACGAAGTGGGCCTCGCCGACGCCGTCGTCAGGGCCGACCTCGTCATCACGGGCGAGGGTCACCTCGACGCCACGAGCGGCCACGGCAAGGTCGTCGGCGGCGTGCGCGAGCTGTGCCACGAGGCCGGCGTGTCGCTCGCCGTCGTCGCCGGTGACATCGACCGCCACGCCTGGCCCGTCGACATCGGAATGCCCACCGTGTCGCTGCGGGAGCGATTCGGTCTCGAGGCGGCGATGACGGACACGCTCGACCGACTCGTCGAGGCGACCGGGATGCTGCTCGAGGCGGCCCGCCGCCGAGTCAGCTCCTGAGCGAGGGCACGACGCGACTCACGCGCCGACGAGAGCACGAGCACGTCGAACACACCCGCCGTTCGATGTGCTAGATCGCGCGTCCGCTGCGGTCAGCCGCCGAGCTCGTCGAGCTTCTTGCCGGCGGCGTCGACGCCGAGCATCACGATGACCTCGCCATCGGTCTCGCCGCCCTCGACAGGGATCTCGCCGGGCAGCTTCTGCACCTGCACCCCGCCGAGCAACCGGGCGAGGGTCAGCGCGACGTTGCGGGCACGGCGGTTGCCGTCCTGGAAGTACACCTTCGACTCGTCGAGCTGGCGCTCCTCACCGGCGCCATCCGTCGGCTCGCTCATGGTGAAGCCGGCATCCTCGAGCTGTTCGCTCATCTGCGAGGCGGAGCCGCCCGTGGTGTTGGCGTTGGCAACGACGACGGTCGCTCCCTCGCGGACGTCGACGGTGGGCGGCGTCGCCGTGTTGACCGGGCCGGTGCCTGTGCCGGTGGTGGCGTCGGGATCGGTGCTGCCACTCGTGTCGCCGGTTCCGAACGTGGTGTCGGGGTCGGTGGCACCCCCGTCGCCGTCGTCGTCGATCTGGCGCAGGATGAACAGGCCGATCAGCACCGCCACCACAGCGAGCACGATGCTGAGGATGGATCCGACCGGCGCCCCCGATTCGCCAGAGCGGGGCCGGCGACCGGGCGACGTATCTGCTTCATCCATCGTCATGGCGCCAAAGAGTAATACATCGGGACCGATTACCCTCGGGCAGGCCATGACGGTCGCCGACGTCCCGATCTCCGAGCCGACGGCCGGGCGCCCCTACGTCATCGGCGTCGCCGGCGGCAGCTCGTCGGGCAAGACGACCGTGTCCGAGCGACTCGCCGCGCTGGCCGGCGAGAACCACCTGGCTCTGATCAAGCTCGACTCGTACTACGTCGATCGCGCCGACGACGACTTCGAGACGCGGGTCCGAGCCAACTACGACCATCCCGACGCGTTCGACTGGCCGCTGCTCAACGACCAGCTCGCGGCGCTGAGCGCAGGGGCGTCGGTGCCCGTTCCCATCTACGACTACACCCAGCACCTCCGCAGCGGGCAGTGCACCACCGTCCACCCGGCGGCGATCATCGTCGTCGAGGGGATCCTCGTGCTGTGGGAACCGGCCCTTCGCGAGCGCTTCGACCTCAAGATCTACATGGACACCGACGCCGACGTGCGCCTGATCCGACGCCTGCGCCGTGACGTCGCCGAGCGTGGCCGCACGCCCGAGAGCATCATGGATCAGTACCTGGCGACGGTGCGCCCGGCGCACGAGCAGTTCGTGGAGCCGTCGAAGCGCTTCGCCGACGTCATCATCCCCGAGGGCGGTCTCAACCGTCCGGCGATCGACGTGCTGCTGGCGAGGGTGCGAGAGCTCGTGCCGGGCGGCAATCAGCAGTAGGGACCGAGCCCGGCGTCATAGTCTGCCTAGCGGTGGGCCAGGCAGACAAGTCCCCTCGCCGGAGCGCGTTCGCGCCGCGGACAACGACGTTCATCGGCCGCGACGTGGCGCTGCGCGACATTTCCCGCCTGCTCGAGACACGTCGGCTGCTGACACTCGTCGGTCCGGGCGGCTGCGGCAAGACGAGCCTCGCTGTCGCCATCGGCCGAGCGCTCGAGGACGGCTACGCCGACGGCGGCACGTTCGTCGACCTCGCCCCGGTGCACACCGGCGACCTCGTCCCGAACGCTGTCGCCGCCGCGGTCGGACTTTCCGAGCAAGGTTCGATGGCGCTCGACGAGGTCGTCCTCGCAGGTCTCGCAGCGCGCCACCAGCTGCTCGTCGTCGACAACTGCGAGAGCCTCCTCGACTCGTGCGCGCCGCTGATCGACGCCATCCTGCGCCGCTGCCCGCGGGTCACCGTGCTGACGACGAGTCGCGAGCCGCTCGGCGTCGACGGCGAGACCACGTGGCGGGTGCCATCGCTCACGTTGCCGGTGTCCGGGGCCAATGACCCACTCGGCGCGCTGGTGGACTCGGACGCGGGCGCGCTCCTGCTCGATCGAGCGCAGCTCGCCCGGCCGGACCTGCGCTGGTCGGCCGACGACGCCGTGGCCGCGACGAGGATCTGCCGCCGGCTCGACGGCATCCCGCTCGCGCTCGAGCTGGCAGCGAGCCGCCTGCGCGCCTACAGCCCCGTCGAGCTCGTCGACGCCCTCGACGATCGCTTTGCGCTCCTCACGGCAGGGCCGCGCACCGCCCCGCCGCGCCAGCGCACGCTGGAAGCGTCCGTCGCGTGGAGCTACGACCTGCTCAACGACTCGACGGCGACGCTGCTGCGACGGCTGAGCGTGTTCGCCGGCACGTTCGTCCTCGACGATGCCCGTGCCGTCTGCGCCGGCGACGGCATCACTGCCAGCGAGATCGGAGGTCTCCTCGCCGACCTCGTCGATCGATCGCTCGTGCAGAGCGAGCGCGACGGGTACCGGCTGCTCGAGTCGGTGGCGGAGTACGCCGTCCAGCGCCGCTCCGGCGGAGAAGACGAGCGTGCACGGCTCGCGCACCTGTCGTACGTCGCATCGGTCGCCCACGAGTTCGGTCGGCGGGACGAGTCGGCCGAACACCTCGGGCTCGGCGAGCGCATAAGCCGGTTGCTCGGTGACATGCGCAGCGCGATGGCATGGGCGATGCGCACGGGCAGGGAGGTCGACGCGATGCGCCTCGCCGCCGACCTGCGCCTCTACTGGGTGATCGAGGGACGGATGCAAGAGGGCCGGCAATGGCTCGAATCGGCGCTTTCCGCGGAGCGTGGTTCCGATCCGGACGATCGGGCGCACGCACTGCTCGCCGCCGCCTACCTCTCATTGCACTCGTTCGATCCGCGCCGCCAAGCCGAGCTCACGAGCGAGGCGGTCGAGCTCGGGCACAGCAGCGAGGACCCGAAACTGCGCTCGCGAAGCATGGTGCTCGACGGCTGGTCGAAGGTGTTCGTCAATCCCGTGCTCGCCCGACGCCTCTTGGAAGCGGCCCGTGATCTCGCCGCGGAGCTCGGAGAGTCGCCCCGCGTGGAGTTTGCGTCTTTCGGCTGCGGCGCCGCAGCCGTGCTCACCGGCGATCTCGACGGCGCAGCGCGCGAACTCGAGCACGGCATCGAGCTCGCTGCTCGTCGCAACACGTACGGCGTGAGCTTCGGACGTGGCGCGCTCGGGTACGTGCGCCTCCTCACGGGCCACGTCGACGACGCGATCCGCCTCACCAGCGAGGCCCTCGCCGTCGCCGGAAACGACGCCAGGGCTCTCGTCGGTCAGTGGCACGCCCTCGCCCTCGCCCATGTCGGACGCATCGAGGAAGCACGCGAGGAGATGCGCGGGGTGCTGTCCGACGCGGCAGGTATCGGCAACCCGACGTACATCGCGGCCGTCGACGGTGCATGGGTGGAGCTCGCCGGCGGCGACCCTGCGGCGGTGACGACCCTGCTCAGCACGGCACTCCCTGACCTCGGGATGGTCGGCGAATCCTGGTACGAGGCGCAGGCGTACCGCCTGCTCGGTGACGCCGCCGAGGCGGCCGGCGACCCGGCAGCGGCGCGTGAGCACCGCCAGCAGGCGATGCACGTCGCCGACCGCGGCGGCAACCCGCTCGCCCGCACCGTCGCGCTGATCGGTCTCGCCCGGTCGAGCGGCGACGACCCGGCACGAATGCGCACGCTGCTGCGCGACGCGATCAAGGCGGCCAGCGGCGCCCGGTACGCGATCGGCCTCATCGACGCCGCCGAGACACTCGCTGTCACCACGGGCGCGATTGCCGATCCGACGGTACGCGCCGGGCTGCTCGATGCGATCGACGCCGACCGCGAGCGCACCGGGTACGTCCGCTTCCCGTGCGATGTCGCGCACTACCAAAGCGCCCGACAGGCGGTCGGCCACCGAACGGAGGCGGCTGAGAGCGGCCACCGTGCGATCGACGTCCTCGGGATCCAGGACGCGATCGCTGCCGCGTTCAGCGATGATCGTCGTGCGCCGCGCCCTGTCGACGGCTGGCACAGCCTGACGCCCGCCGAGCTGCGCGTCACGCTGCTCGTGGCGGAGGGTCTCACCAACCCCGAGATCGGTCAGCAGCTCTTCTTGTCGAAGCGCACGGTGCAGTCACACCTCTCCAAGGTGTTCACCAAGCTCGCTGTCACCGGGCGCGCCGAGCTGGCTGCGACCGTGGCACGCGAGACGGCCGAACCCCGCTGACGACGTCGCAACGGGACCCGGGCACCAACCCGCCATCTGGCCGATGCGAGAGCTGCGGATCGACGTCATAGTCCCCTCCAGTGAGCGACGCCGCCCCCGAGCTCCGCGATGGAATCTTCCGCCTGCCCGCCGACACCGGTGAGCGCGGCGCGCACGCCTACCTGATCGACGCCGACGAGCCGCTGCTGTTCGGGTTCGACCTTGGTCTGGCGCTGGACGCTCTGGTGGCCACCGTCGAGCTCGTCATGCCGTGTGAACGTCTTCGCTGGCTGTGCTCCGCGCGTGCGATGGACCCCGACGAGGTGCAGCGCGTGCTGGCGGCGATGCCGGCGGTCGGCCTGCTGTGCGGCGTCGACTCCCGGCTCTCGTCGATGGGCGCCACCACGTCACGGGTCCGGGTCGTGAAGCCCGACGAGCATGTCGAGCTGGGCGGGCGCACCGTCGTCCTCGAGGTCGCAGCTGCGCTGGGGGGTTCCGGCTCCGTCACGCTGACAGAGCTCGTCACCGGGACGATGCTCAGCGAACTCGGCGTGATCGAGCCGGTCGGCACCGCGGCGAAATATCCGCCACCTGGCGGATGCGCGTCGCGGGCGTAGGCGTCAGAGTGCGATTGACCAACAAGGGGAGCAATGAGATGAGGCGACAACGAATGCTCGCTGTCGTTGCCATCAGCGCACTGGCCTTCAGTGCGTGCGGTGACGATGACGACACGGAGACCACCGAGGGCACCGGTGCCGGGACCGAGGCAACGACCTCGGACACCACCATGGCCACCGAGACAACCATGGGGACGGGCACCACCATGGCCACCGAGACAACCATGGGGACGGGCACCACCATGGCCACCGACACGACGGCTGCCGGTTTCGGCTCGTTCTGCCAGGCCGAGCTCGACGTCGAGAAGGCGGTCGGATCGCAGGATCCTGCGCAGATCGGCCCGGCGTTCGAGACCCTGCAGCAGGAGGCGCCTGAGGACGTCGCCGAGTCGGTCGGCACCGCGATCGCGGAGGCCGAGAAGTTCTTGGCGAGCGGCGGAGAGCCGACGCCCGAGTTCGAGGCCGCTTATGCCGAGGTCGTGCAGTTCGTCTCCGATAACTGCGGGTTCGCGGAGCTCGACGTGCTGGCGAAGGACTACTCGTTCGGCGGCATCGGCAACGAGATGGAGGCCGGTCCTGCCGTCGTCAACTTCACCAACGAGGGCACCGAGCTGCACGAGATCGTCATGCTGAAGAAGAAGGACGGCGTCAGCCTGAGCTTCGAGGAGATCCTTGCGATGCCCGAGAAGAAGGCCAGGCGCCAGGTCGAGGGTGCGGGTGCGGCGTTCGCAATGCCCGGTGAGACCGGACACACCGTTGTCGATCTGACGGCGGGCGACTACCTCGCCATCTGCTTCATCCCGGTGGGCACCACCCCCGAGAAGATGTCGGAGATGGAAGACCAAGAAGGTCCTCCCGAAGGCCAGCCGCACTTCACGAAGGGCATGAAACTCGAGTTCACGGTCAGCTGAGTTCAAGGGTGGCGGATACGGGTTCCCACAGCGTCGTGAGGATCCACCCAGCAAGCGACGGGTGCGAGACGGTCGGCGGGATCGTCTCGCACTCGTCGCGTTTTCGTCGAGGAAAGCGCCAGCGATGATGCGCACGCGGCGCGAGGAGAAAGCGCAGCGGACGCGCACTAGCCGCCTGCGCACGCAGCAGCTCGTGCCGCGGCAGGCAACGTTTGCCTGTCCTCCAACGGCACTTCGGTGACGTGCCCACGCTCGAATCTGCCGCGCGTTCTGGGGCACCTGCTCCTGATTCTTTGCGCGTCGATGTCCGTCGTTGCGGTCGAGTAGCGCGCATCGGCGGACGCGCAATGCTCAGAGCGCAATCTGCCGGTGATCTCGCGTCGCGGCTAGAAAGTCCGCGATGAGCATCCGATGGTTGACTGGCTTTATCGACCGCCCGCGCGAGTCGTTCGACCAGGCCGTCGGTTTCTGGACGGCGGTCACCGGGTCGTCGCTCTCGCCCCGGCGAGGGACTCAGGAGGAGTTCGCTACCTTGCTCCCGACCGACGGCGATGCGTTCCTTCGGGTACAGCGTGTTGGCCAGGGTGGTGGTTGTCACCTGGATGTCCACGTCGATGACATCAATGAGTTCGTCAGCCGAGCCGTCGAGGCCGGCGCGGAGGTCCTCGCGGGCGCAGCGGTCACCTTACGCTCCCCGGCGGGCTTTGATTGCTGTGCCGTCCCGCACCACGGCGAGTCGGTTCGCCCGCGCCCGATCGCGCTTCGCAGTGGCGCGATGCACCTCGCCGACCAGCTCGCCATCGACGTCCCCGGCGACCGCTTCGACGACGAATGTTGGTACTGGGCGGCCGTCACTGGCTGGGCGCTACACCGGTCAGCGGTGCGAGACGAGTACCGGTACCTCGAACGACCTGTCGGGTTTCCTCTTCGGCTGCTCTTGCAGAGACGGGATGACAACGACGGGCGCGCACGAGGTCACCTCGACCTTGCGACCGACGATGTGCCCGAACTCGTCGATGTCCACCGAAGGCTCGGCGCGACGTTGCACCATGCTTTCGGCTACTGGACAACACTGCTCGACCCGGCGGGCTTCCCGTACTGCGTGACGAGCCGCGATCCACGCACCGGCGTTCTCAAAGTGAGCTGAGCTGATCTCGTTGACAGCCCGCGCTCGGGCTCGCCGTCAGATCCGTCCTCACGATGGCGCGTCACGACCCACCTCGTACTGGCGTTCTGCTCGGCAAATGCGCGTGCCGATCGTTGCCCCACAACGCGCGGCAATTGATCGGTCGGTGGTGTCACCTACCGCCGGCTGAGCTACACGACGATGACTTCGATCAGGTCCTCCAGCGCGCGGAAGTCATCTCCGTTTCGCGTGTAGAGCGGCAGCCCGGACGCGAGAGCGGTCGCAGCGATCAGCAAGTCGACCGAGCGCGCACCTCGAGCCTTCCGGCCTGACTCTGCGACGGCCGCATACACTCGCCCGTACGCGCGGGCTGCCTCCCTGTCGAAGGGGAGTGGGTCGAAGGCTGCCTCGGCTCGTTGGAGGCGATCCTGTCGCATCGCCCGCTCCTGTGGATCACTTGTGGCGTGCGGACCAGCAGCAAGCTCGGCCATCGTGACCGCGCTGACAGCGACCTCGGCCGGAAGGAGCGTGGCGTCCAGTTCCTCGAGGTCAATGAGTGCGGACGTGTCGAGAACGCCACGTGGTCGCCGTTGCGGGTCAGGCACGCGGCGTCGCGTCCTGCGTGGCGAAACTATCGAGGTCGGCGCGCAGCCGGCGATAGTCGACGCTCGGCGCGGCGCGGAAGATGGCGACGGCTGCTTCGGTCGCGACGAAGCGATGGCGGTGAAGGGGCGTGAGTTCGCCGACCGGCACGCCGTTGCGGGTCACGATGAAGACCTCGCCGTCGTCGAGGGCACGCATGATTTCGCCACTCTGGTTTCGAAGTTCTCGTTGGGTGATTTCCCGGCTCACTCCAACCACCGTAGCACTGGGTGCTACACCCCTTGACTAGTGAGGTAGGCCGCTGGCTTGGTGTTCGTGCTGACGCCGGCGCGGGGCTTACGCTTTCTCGCCCTTCGTGGCGTTGGTTCAGCAGCGACCGCCTCGCCAGCGGCCTCCTATCGAACCGTGCATGCGGTTCTCTGGGGTCGCCATCTGCCCGCGTTCATCGAAGAGCAAAGCGCCAACGAGATCGTCGCCGTCGCGGGATCGAACGGCTATTCCGCCGCCGTGCGGGCGGCGCGATCATCCTCTCGGCGACTCCTTTCCCTAGACCCCAAACCTCACTTCCCGCCCCGACGACCGCCTTCGTCGCCGAGCTACAGAACATCCTGGCCAGGCTCTCTACATGGCGGGAAGGAAGCCGCTGCACATGATCCGCAGCCACGAAATCGTGTCGCCGTCGGTGTCGAGGTACGCCTGCTGTTCGATGACGAACTCGCCGTCGGGACGCTTTACCGTGAACCGGTAGCCGACACGATCAAGCGATCCGACGCAGTCGGTCGTGACGGAGAGAACGTTGGTGATCTGCCGTTCGGGTACGAACCATGTTCCCAGCATCATCTCGTCGACGACGACGTCGACATTGGTCGCCTCCCAGAACTTCCCGGGCGTCATTGCCCGGAAGTCCACGTCCGGTCGGAGGACGAGCTTGAGTCCCGCTGCGTCTTTCTCTGCCAGCGCTTGCGCGAACCGCTCGCCGACGGATATCGGAAGCCTCACTCGCCCGTCGCCGGATCGATGACGGCCGACACGAGAGCAACGCTGTCGGCGGGGAATCCGCCCACGGTCGCGTGTTCGCGGACTGCGTCTGCATCCTCGGCGATGTAGACGCAGTAGATCTTGTCGTCGGTGACGTAGCTCTGTTGCCATTGCACGCGCGGCGCCATGTTGGCGAGCACGTCGTTCGACTTGCAGCTGATGTCGTGGAGCTGGTTGGGCGGCATCGCCCCAGCACCCGGGATGGTCCGTTCGATGACGTACTTCGGCATGGTGGCCTCCTGTTGTTGTCCGATGAAGGCATTGTGCGACGTGGCGAGGTGTCCGTCATGAGGCATTCACCCCACCCAGCCCCCGGCGCCTTCAGCGGGCGTGCGGCGATAGAGTCCGCGCATGGCGGACTCGGGCGTGCGGCTCACCGAGCTGCTGGTAGCGCTTTCGCTGGCGACCGACCTCGGCTTCGGGCAGCCGGCGGAGCACATGGTCCGCTCGGCTCGGATCGGCATGCGTCTCGGCGAGCGGCTCGGTCTCGACACGGACGAGCTGGCGACGCTGTATGACGTGAGCATCCTTGGCTACGTCGGCTGCCCGGTCTACGGGAACGAGGTCGCGACCGTCTTCGGCGACGACATCGACTTCCGAGCCCGGGCCCTCGAGGTCGACCTGGGCGGCTTCTCCGCGAGGGCGTTCATGATGCGACGGGCCGGCGCCGGCACCGGCGCGCTCAACCGCGCCCGCCAAACGCTCGGGCTCATGGCCACCAATGGGCGCGACGTCATGCAGCAGATGGCGAACCACTGTTCGGCGGCAGGTGAGCTCGCCGATCGGTTGGGGCT